>CAJBHN010000477.1 GCA_903952805.1 uncultured Myxococcales bacterium
CAAAAGCCTCCGCATGCTGGAGGTGTCGCTGCGCAAGAGTGGTTACACGGTGACGACGGCGGTGAACGCCAGAGATGCCCGCGACAAACTGCTCCATGGCGTCCCCGACCTCATCATCACCTATACCAAGCTGCCCGGCGACGAGAGCGGCTTTGACCTGGTGCGCAGTCTGAAGGCCAGCGGCGAGAGCGCCTCGATTCCCATCATCTTTCTGTCGTCGGAAAACCGGCTGGAACAAAAGGTGGCGGGGCTGGAGCTCGGCGTCGAGGACTACCTGACCAAGCCCATCTACATCAAAGAAGTTTTGACGAGGGTCCGGGTGCTGCTCGACAAGCGCGAAAAACAGACCCTTGAACGCCGAGAACGCAGCTCGAGTTTCTCCGGGGTCCTTGGTGAGATGGGGCTCGTCGACCTCATGCAGACCGTTGACATCGGTCGCAAGACGGGGCGGCTGAACATCGAGACCGCCACGCATCGGGGCCACATCAGCTTCCGCGAGGGAAAGGTCTGCAACGCCCGCAGCCGACGCCTCAGCGGCGAGCGTGCATTTTACCGGATGCTCCTGTGGAACACCGGTACGTTCTCCATGGACTTTGTCGCCCACAGCGACGACGACGTCATTGAACTCTCCACCCAGGGTTTGCTCATGGAGGGGATGCGCCGCGTCGACGAGTGGGGACGGTTGATTGAACAACTGCCACCGCTGGACCACCGCTTCGAGCTCGACTTTGCCGAGCTGGTCGTTCGGCTGGCCGAAATCCCTGATGAGATTAATGCCCTCCTCAAGCTCCTCGACGGCCGTCGTACCCTGCTCGAGGTGGTCGACGAGTCTGACTTTGGCGACCTTGAAGCGCTGGAGATTGCCTCGAAGCTCTACTTTGATGGCTTGATCGTCGACGTCACGCACCGCGATCCGGTCCTCGAGGCCAGTACCCGCATTGATGCCTGGCTCCAGGAGCCCGTCAGCGACCACGGCGACCACGGCGACCACGGCATCCTGTCTCCCAACGACACCATCCCGCCGACTGCAGCGCCGGCCCCCGCCAATGTCTCGGCATCTGCATTCCTGGCGCCCCCTCGGTGTCGCTCAACGCCGACGGCACGCCAACCTCCGCACGAGACTTCGGCGGCATTCACGCCATCAGCACTCGGGTCCCGGTCGCCGCCGACCATGCAGGCATCGACACCGACTTTGATGACGCAGCCTTCGTCGCCGAAGCGATGCCAACCATTCCGGTCCAGCCTGCCGCAGGTGCTGCCCCGTCGATGCTGCCGATGGCGGTCGAAGCGCCGCAGCCCTTGCCGACTCACGCCGAAGCGCCACACCGTCCCCTGCCCCTCGACACCACCCCGGGTGGCGAGTCCCGCTCGGTGGCTCCTCGGGCGTCGGTGGGCGCGAAAGCGTGGTCCACGGTGCAGCCCTGGCACGGCAACAGCGATGGCAACAGCGATGGCAACAGCGATGAAAACAGCGGGGACGGATGGGAATCGGTGGTCGTCTCTGAGGACGACACCTCGTCCGCCCACGCCACGATCAGCTCCTCCCCCTCGAACGCCCTCGAGGCCGGTGACGACGACGCCGGCTGGTCTGAAGACCTGGCCCTGGCCTTGAGCGGCGAAGCGGCCCATCCCACTGTCGTCGACGCCGCCGACATGCCACCGACGCCGAGCGCCGCCGCTGACGACAGCCTGGCAGCGCGGATCTCGACCCAGCTCGCCGACCACGACACGCTGGTCGCGGCGGCGCGATACCAGGCAGACAGCGGCCCTGACGTCGCCCCGGTGAGCGGCGTCGTTCGCGACCCCTCATCGCCCGAATCAGATCCGCTGGTCGGCCCGCCGTCGGACTTCGTCGATGGCGAAGTGGTTGTTCTGCGCAGTCCCGCTCCCGACGATCGCCCCCCCGCGCTGACCGCAGGCGCCCCCCAGGCTGACGGCGACAGCGACGACAGCGACGACAGCGACGAACGCGACGAACGCGACGAACGCGACGACAGCGACGACAGCGACGACAGCGACGAACGCGACGAACGCGACGAACGCGACGAACGCGACGAACGCGACGCCGCTGCATACGCATCAGCTCACCAACGTCGTCAGGCCGCGGCCGACCTCGACCTGGAACCCCTGCCCCCCATCGACCGATTTGGCATCACGACACCAATGGCCGTCGGAATATTTCTGATCGGTTTTGTGGCCATGATGCTGGCCATCAACGTCAGCACCTGCGGCGGCGCACCGAACCCTCGTGACGCTGCCAGTCCTGCCGAGCCGCTGCTTTCTCCGCCAGCGACACCGGTTTCGATGGAGCAGCCAGCAGCGCCAATGCCGTCGGCGCCCGCCCCACTGACGCCACCTGAGACAGCGCCAGCCGAGCCAGCGCCTTCATCCCAGATCGACACCGCTGCCGTGGCTTCCGCACCGGCGACATCACCGTCGACGGCGCCAGCACCGACGCCAGTCCCGGCGACGACGACAGCGGCCGCCGCACCTGCCAGTCAAGCGTCCCAATACGCCAGCCACCTGAAGAATGCCGACAGCCTCGCCAAGCGCGGTGATTTCGGCCGCAGCGTCCGCGCCTACAAGGCTGCACTGGGCATCGACAAGGACGGGGTCGCCGCCCACCTGGGCCTCGGCAACGCCTACTACGAGCTCGACACCCTCGATGAAGCGCTGGTGCATCTGGAGCGAGCCAGAGCCTTGGCACCAGACGACGACCAGGCCTATGTGCTGTTGGGCGCCGTCTATCAGAGCGCCGGCCGCAGCGCCGACGCCATCACCGCCTACGAGCGCTACCTCGCGCTGGCCCCCGACGGGAAATTCGCCCGCGACGTGCGCAGCATCCTCAAGCGCCTGAAGCGCTGATCGTCGAGCGGCCCTCGGGTGGCAGGTATCGACACAGCCGACGCCGACCCCATGGCCATCGAGGCCGGCGCTGTGTAGGTTGTCGGCATGTCGAACGCCGTCGCTGAACGACGAGGAAGCCCCCTGCAGCGTCTGCTGGTGGCACCAGCTGCCCTGTTTGCGAAGGTCGCTGCTCAAGGCGGCCTGCTGCTCTTGGTCG
>CAJBHN010000478.1 GCA_903952805.1 uncultured Myxococcales bacterium
CCTTGACGCTTGGGTGATCAAAGCTGGCAGCGGTGCGTCGCGTCTGCTCGACGAGAGACGGCGCGTGGTCGAGGTGCTCGGTGCAGGTCGAGCAGCTGACGGCACCGGAGGAGGCGGAGTCGCCGTCGGTGCTGCAGTCGACGCAGGCTTCGAGGTAGGTGAGCGAACTCATCAACTCCCGCTGCAGCTGCGACAGTCGGGCAATCTGGCCGGCGACGTCGTCGAGCTTCTGCATGAACAGGCCCCGCACCTGGGCCATGGCCGCCTTGGGGATGTGTTCGTCGTGCAGGGCCTGCACCAGCCCCTGGATCTCGTTGAGGGTGAAGCCGAGCTCCTGCAGCTTGCCAATCCAATGGACCCGCTCGACGGCTTCACGCCCATAGAGCCGAAAGCCGCCGCTGGTGCGGTCGCCGGGTGTCAAAAGCCCCAACTCTTCGTACAGGCGCAGCGCCCGTTGGGTCTTTTGCGTCGCCTTCGCCAGGTCGCCGATCCGCAACGTGCGGCTGCCGTCGTCGTCGACACGCGACGGCAGCGGATGGTCGGAAACAAGGGCGAGACGGCTCATATCATCCGATCGGAAGGTTTAATGCCGCCTTCGGTGCACCGCTTTGGAGCGCCAGGTGGGACAACCTTCACCTTGACGTAAGAGTCAGGGTTGCCGGTGTCAACCGGAGATCCGCTGGCTGCCTCCGTCTCATCCGTCGTGGGAACGGCCTGAACCTTCGCGACGGGTCGTGCGTTAGCGTCGTTCATGCTTGCTCTGCTGGTCGCACTCGCCTTCCCCGCTCTCGCCGTGGACGCCCCGGTTTCGCTGACGGCCTCCGACGGCAGCGGTCTCGCGCTGACGGGCTACGAGGTCGACACCGTCATCACCGGACCCCTGGCCTTCACCGAGCTGCGGCTGGCCTTCGACAACCCCCAGGACCGGGTCATCGAGGGGCGCTTCCGGCTGCTGCTGCCCGACGGCGCCGCTGTGTCCCGCTTTGCGATGAAGATCGACGGCCAATTCCAGGAGGGGGAGGTCGTCGAGAAGCAGGCCGCCCGTCGCGCCTACGAAGACGCGCTGCATCGTCGTCAGGACCCGGCCCTGCTGGAGCAAGCAAGCCCCAACGAGTTCTCGGCTCGGGTGTTTCCCATCCCGGCCAGGGGCCGCAAGGAGATCATCGTCAGCTGGTCGCAGGAGCTGCCGTCGTCGACGGCGCCATGGCGGCTGGCGCTGCAGGGCCTGCCCGAGATTGGCTCGTTCAAGGCCCGGGTTCGACAAGGTGGGCGCGAGGTGTTTGCGCAACAGAAGGTGCGTTTTGTTCCGGCGGCCGACGTCGTCATCGCCGCGTCACCGTCGTCGGTGCTGCGCAGTGAAGACGTCGTCGTCGCCCGCGTCAAGCCGGTGGCGACGTCGGTGCCGGTCAATCTCGGCGGCACCCTCGTCCTGCTCGATACCAGCGCCAGCCGTGGCCTCGGGGACAGCAGCGACCGCGCGCTCGTGGTGGGGCTCATCGAACGCCTGCAGCAAGACCAGCCCGGGCTGTCGTCGCAGCCGTTGTCGGTGCTGGCGTTTGACCAGGTCGCCGCCCCCCTGTTCACGGGGACCTTTGGCGACTTTGCCAAGGGAAGGCTCGCGCCCCGGCGGGTCCTGGGGGCCAGCGACCTCGGCCATGGCCTCGCTGCCGCCGCCGCGGTCATTGCCAAGCAGCGGGGCCTGACCCGCGTCATCGTCGTCAGCGACGGCATCGTGACGGTGGGGACCGATGGCGAGGCCCTCGTGCAACAGGTCAAGGGCCTGGGGGCCGTCGGCGTGACCCGCATCGACGCCGTCGCCGTTGGCGGCCTGCGCGACGAGGCTCTGTTGCGGCGCCTGGTCGGGTCCACCCTGCGCGATGAGGGGGCCGTCGTCGACAGCGGCCGCGGCGTCGTCGAGGTCGCCCGTCGCCTGCGCCTCAAGGCGATGAGTGGACTGAAGGTTGACGTCGCTGGCGCGACCTGGGTCTGGCCCAAGACCCTCGACGGCGTGCAGCCTGGCGACGAGGTGGTGGTGGTGGCCGAGGTGCCAGCCCCGGTCCGTGCAGTGGAGGTCAGGGTCGCTGGTGTCGTCGTCGACGTCGGCGCCGTCGACAGCTCGGCGCCAGCGCCGTTGTTGCGTCGAGCCTGGGCCCGGGCCCGCATTGCTCGTCTGTTGGACGCCCGCGAACGAGAGCAGGATCAACACGCCCGCGCTGAGCTCGCCGACCAGATCGTGACGGTGTCGGTGACGCATCGCGTGTTGTCGCCGCTGACGGCGCTGATCGTGCTCGAGACCGAGGCCGACTACGCCCGTTTCGGCATCGTCCGCAAGGCCCTCGCCGACGTCCTCGTCGTTGACGACAGCGGTCTGCGCTTGCTGAAGCGCTCGGCCATCGTGGTGCCGCCGGCGCCAAAGCCTGTGGCCGAGCCCCGTCGTCAGAAGCCGAATACGGAAAAGAAGAAGATGTCCCGCAGCCGCGAGGGCGAGGCCGAAGACGCCGCGAGCGCCAAGAGCATGGCGGCCGATGGCGACGCGATGAAGGCCGCCGACAGCCCCGCTGACGACGTCGCCGACGACGAGCA
>CAJBHN010000479.1 GCA_903952805.1 uncultured Myxococcales bacterium
CCGCCTGCGTCGAGGGAGCCAAAGCGGACGCCGGTCAGCAGCTGCTCGCGCGGTCCGAGCATGGCCCTCCATGCGCCAAGGCCATGCTCAACGAGGATTTCGCCGGAGCGGCCGGCTTCCACGTCGACGACACAGCCGTCCCGCTCATCGCCGTTGTCCAACGTGAGCCGGCACCCAAGCACCGCCCCTCCCTCCACCCGCACGATGCGTTTGGCGGCTGAGGCGGCAAAGACCATGCGTTCCTGACCGGGGCTGGTGGCGGTGGCTTCGCGCAACGACGTCAGCGCCCGCGGCGGCTCGATGGCGTTTTCGAATGTGACGACGTCGGCTCGCACGGTGGATGTCCCGGGGCTGGCGACCACGACGCTGCCGCCTTGACCGCGCAAGACACAATGGCCCAGCGCGTCAGTCGGCTCCAGGGCCGGTGCGCACACGTCGACCGCGCGGCGCTTGTCGTCGAGCAACACGGCCCAGGCCCGGTCGCTGATCGCGAGGTCAACGCGAAACGAGGAGCGGGGCAGGATGAAACGGGCCGCATCGGTGATGGTCACCGTGGTGCTGCTGATGGCTTGCAGTTGGTCGGGGACAGCGACGGCCTGGCGGCGAACGTCGACATCGCCTTCGCCGCCGGGACGCGTCCACAGGCTCAGCAGGCTGGTGGTGCCCAGCGATGACGACGCTGCGCAGCGGTCGGCGCTCAGGCGACGGGCGCCGCCATCGACGCTGCAGCTGGGCTGGGCGGTGCTGCCGGGGCGGGCACGGACGTCGACGAGGTGGAGCGTTGGTTGCGCCGTCTGCTGTCGTTCAGCAGCGGGGCGCTCCGCCAGGCGACGGGTGCTGCGCTCGCCGCGGTCGGGGTCGACGATCAGCTCGGCGAAGGCCGTGTGGCTGTGTTCGCCTTGATGCACTGCCAGCAGCATGGTGTCGCCATCGACGGCGGGGTCGGTGGCCACCGCCACCGGACAGGGCAGCAGCGCGCCGCGCTGGGCTTTGGGGAGGCAGCGCAGATTGGGGGCGGTGCCAAAGCGACCGCGGCCGCTGATGGCCGTTTCGAAGACGCTGTCGTCGTTGATGTCGACCCCGGCGCCCAACAAGGTGACGAGGCGCCGGGTGTCGCGCTCGCGGAGGCGGGCCTTGATGGAGGCCGGACGGTCCGCGGTCCAGAGCAATACCGAGAAGGGCTTGGGGTCTGCGCCACCCCACAACAGCAGCGGGCAGCGGCTGACGCTGTCGTAGCGGTCGACGACGCGGCCATCATGATCAAAGGCGGCGCAGGAAAAAGTGCCTTCGCTGGCGATGAGGTCGACGTCGGTGACGCGGCCGACGGTGGGCACGACTTCGGCGCGAGCGACCTTGCCGACGACCCGGAAGGCGTCGCCGTCCTTCAAGGGACCGGTGCTCCTGGCTTCCAGAAATGCCGCCGTCACCGTCGTGGGGCCGGGCACGAGCACCTCGGCGTCGATGAAGAGCTGGTGTCGCGAGCCCGGCGCCAGGGGCAGGGCGAGGGCGCAGTTCCAGTCGTCTCCTGAATGGCTCGAGCGGGCGACGGTGACGTTGTGCTCGTCGAGGAGGCGACAGGCGACGTCGGTGGCGCCGCGGGTCTTCAAGCGCACCAGGCCCAGGCCCGCATCGGGTGGGGCAATGACGTCGATGACGGCGGGGGCCTGCGTCTGCAGCGTGGCGCCAGCGATGAGGTCCCGCACCGCGACCTGCACAGGGTAGGTGATGCCGACGTCGCCGCGACTGTGCTCGGCTTCCAGGATGTAGGTGCCGGCCGTCAGCGACACGGTCTTGCCTGCCAGCATCGCCATGGGCTGGGGCACGGTGGCTCGCAGCATGGCATCGGCGGAGCGGATCCGCCGGGCGGCCGCGTTGTCGCCGTCGCCACCTTCGTACGCTTCGCCGTCGCCACCTGCGTACGCTTCGCCGTCGCCACCGTCGTACGCTTCGCCGTCGCCACCGTCGTATGCTTCGCCGTCGCCACCGTCGCCGTCACCGCCGTCGGGGGTGCCCAGGCTGAAGGCGGCGCCGCCCACCGGGGCGATGGTGTCAACGATGTCACCTGTGCCTCCGTCGGGCAGGGCCCGGCGCAGACGCCCTTGCATGCCGTTGCCCAGCGTGATGCCCACGTCGACGTCGGCGCTCACGGTGAAGCGGAAGCGGTCGACGCCGTCACGACCCAGAACGGCAGTTCGCGCCACGTTGAGGGCGAGGGGATGGGTGTTGTCGCCGTTGAGGATGTCGAGGGTCGGCCGGGTGTTGAGTCGCAAGGCGCGACGCCCCTCGACGCTTTGGGGCAACACCGTCAGTTGATAGCTGCCCGGGCCGAGCTCGGGCTCGATCGTGCAGGCATGGGGCGGCGCCAACACGGGCCAGCCATCGTTGTCGTCGAGGCGACACTGCAACGTCGCGTCCTGGGCGGCGACATCGAGTTGGACGGGACCTGCGGCCTTGACGGTGATGGCGTGTCTGGCTGGCGTGCCTGCGGGCACCAACACGAAGCGCTCGTCGCCAGCGACGATGGCGCCGCCGTCCCACGGGGCCTTTTCGACGAGGGAGAGCCCGGCGCGGCCCCGGCTTTTGCCCAGCGCTCGCACGTCGACACGGTAGCGGCCGGGCTTCAAGAACGCCTCAACCCGGCAATTGCGGCCGCGACCGTTGGCTTCGCCAGCAAACAATGACGCCGACGTCGCCGTGCGGACCGCGCACGACGTCTGCAACAGGCCATCGGTCTGCATCTGGTAGAGGCCGGCGCGGGCCACGTCGACGACGAAGCTGCGGGCCGTGGTGGTGTCGAGGTCGAAGTAGCGGGTCCGGTCGGTGTCGACGATCGGGAGCACGGGCGGTTGGGGGGCAAACGTCGCCAGCGGCGCGAGTGGGGCCGACAGGTCATCGCGACGGATCGTCAGCAGGCTCGGGGCCCCACCCGTGTTCTTCATGGCGAGGACGCCGCGGGCAGTCATGGTGTTGAGTCGGCAGCCAGCGAGTTCGTCACCGTTCCACGTGCACGCCGTCCTCGATGATGGGCTGCCAGCCACGGTGACGCCCGCGCCGGGGTCGACGGCGATGGCGAGCGAGCGGCCAGGGTCGGCAGCGATGACGACGGCGTCACTCCCCAGACCGGCGGCAGTGGCGATGATCCCGGTCAAAACGGCCCCGCCGGTGGCGTTGGTGCGTACCCGGTAACGCCCCGCGGTCAGCGGCCCGGTCAGGTCGCCGCCGTCGACGTCGGCAAACAGGCAACCGGTACGCGGTGGTGCTTCGTCGTCGGTGCCAAGGACGGCGGCGACGCCAACCTGCCCCACCCGCACCGACTCGATGCCTGGCGAGCCGCCATATAGCCGCACCTCGATGGGGCCCGCAGGCAGGGGCACCCGACGCGAGCAGAGCGCCTTGTCGTCGGCGCTGCCGATGCGGGTGCGTGAGCCGTCGCTGGCCAGGCCAAAGATCTCGCAATGCGCGCCGCGCTCCGTCGACGACGCGATGCTGTAGAGGCCGGGCTTGTCGATGGCGAACCACAGCGCCGACGAACTGCCGTCGGTGTTGAAGCGCCGACGCCAGGCCTGCGTAAAGGCCACGGCGGGCAGGTCGCGACCGACGACGCCCACCAGGCGGCCTTTGTCGTCGAGGCGCTCGAGGATGCACGACAGCGGCACATCATCAGTGCCCTGGGGAATGCCGATGACGGCGACCTGGCCAGCGGGTGCAGGCAGCGTCAGCTCGATGCTGTCGCCGCTGCGTCCGAAGCCCGCCGCTCGGTGTCGTTCACCCGTGGCGACGGTCTGCACCATCACCCGCGCCCCCGCCGGGCCTTGCACCCGCAGCACCGTCGCCGAGGCATTGTCGTCGTGGTGGACAAAGACGCAGGAGCGGCTGCCTGGGGGCTTGCCGATGGTGCAGCCATCGCTGCTGCGAATGCGGACGTCTTGACCATCGTCATTGGGGCGGATGCTGCCGCCTTCGATGCGGACGTCGTCGTCGGCGCTGCTGCGCTCCATCAGCACCGCCACGCTGCCTTGTGCGACGCGCAGGTCCACAAATCCCCAGGCGGGTAGCGTGACGGTCGTGCCTCCCGCGGGCGGCAGCGGGGTGGCGTCGTGGGCGATGATGACGGTGTCGTCGTCGCGGCCGACTGAAAACGCCTGGGGGTCGGTGCCATAGGCGACGACGGCGTAGTCACCAGCGTCGACGGTGGCCTCGAGGTGATGGTGCCACATGGGGCGGCCGGCGGCCGCGCGCACGACGGAGCTGCGTACCGAGACGTCTTCGATGAAACTGCCGTCGCGCCACAGTCTGACCGTGCCGGCGGTGCGGCCCGCGACGTCGACGACCAGTTCGCGTCGTGCGGGCAGGCGTACGAAGCGCACCAGCTGGCTGCCCGATGGCAGGGTCGCGATGGAGGTCTGGCCCCGCGGCAGCAGCTGGGGTTGGTCAACATCGGCGAAGGCGCTGGCCCGCAGGCGTGCGATCGGCTTGGCCGCGGGTCGTTTGCCCTTCCTGGTGGTCTTTTCGGGTGGTGACTTCAGGCGCACCTTGTAGAGACCGGCGTCGAGCAGGACGTCGAGGGCGCAGCTCTTGCCGCCCATCGTGCCGCTGGCGGCGAAAGGTCCCCGCAGGTGGTCCACCAGGGTGCAGGCGGTGCCGACGTCGCTGTCGACGACCAGGCGGATCATGCCGGGTTGCGCGACCCGCAGGATGCTCTGTTGCTCACCGACCGCGTCGACCGCCGTCTCGGACAAGGTGACGCCCTGGGCGGCGGCGAAGGCAAGGACGGCGACGATGGCGGCCTCGAACATGGTGCAGCTCCCGGGCGGGCACGTGAGTCATGCCCATCGGTTGTGCCGACGGGCCCCGCGGGCAGGACCTTGGCACCAATTGGACCGCCGTCGCACGCGCTTTCGTCGAGACAACCAGGCAGTCCCTTGTTTCATTCACACCCCGTCCAGCGTGTCGAGCATCCGCCGCAGGCTCCGGCGTTCATCGTCGTCGAGGGGCAGGCCCCGGTCGCCCGCGCCATCGTGCCAGATCATGGCTGGGTTGATGCGTGCGGCCCTGGCCATCAGAACCGTCTTGGTCGCTTCGAGGCTTGTCCCCTGCATCCCCGTGCTCATCGTGGGGGAATCCCGAGGCTGTGCCCGGGTGGTCGACAGGGCAAGGGCCCCATCGGTCTCATCAATTCGACCGGACATCCGGTCGAAGTCCCGCCGAGGTCAACGCACCCGGTGGCGAAGGAGAATGATCATGCACCCAGGGTTCATCCACTGGTGGAAAGAGGCGCAGCGCGCCCACGACGAACAACGGTCGGTATCGGGCTGCGGCGCCACGGCGGGCTGTGCGCCAGGCTGGCGACGTGGTCGCTCCCACGGTCCGGCCGACCACGAAGCCCATTTCAGTCCCGGTGGCGACGACGGCGCCGGCTTCGGGGTGCGGCGACCGCTGCGCTTCATGGCGTGGAAGCTGGAGCTCAGCGAGGTCCAGATTGAACAGCTCGCCGGTGTGCTGGACGGGCTGAAGACCGAGAGGGCCCAGGCCGCCGTCGACCACCGCCGCAGCGTTGGCAGCATCGCCGACGCCCTGTCGGGCGACACCTTTGACGTCGATGCCGCCACCGCCGCCGTGACATCGCGGGTCGAGAGCGCCGAGCGCTTGAAGGGGGCAGTCCTTGACGCCCTGAAAAAGACCCACGGGCTCTTGACCCCCAACCAGCGCAAGCAGCTGACCTATCTGTTGCGCTCGGGTCAGCTGAGCATCTGATCCTGACGTCGTGATGTGCCGCGACACCACACACCACCCGCGCGTCGCCCCACCGGCGGCGCGCGGGTGCTGCCCGTTTGATTGCGCCAGCACCGTCGGTCACGGCGCGGCGACAACGCTCACTGGCCGACGTCGGCGAGGGTGCGGGGAAAGGCACGCGCGTTGTCGGCAAAGGTCCGCAGCCTGGTCACGATGCGGGCATTGACACTGCCCCTGGTGAAGTCGCCGTCGTTGCCGACCACACCCATCGGCTGGCCGGTCAACAAGCCCATGGCCTCGTCAACGTCGACGTAGGCGTGAACATGGAAGCGGTTGTTGGCAACGGCGTCGACGACGTCTTTGCGCAGCATCAGGTTCTTGATGTTGCTGCGGGGGATCAACACCCCCTGATCCCCGGTCAGGCCCCTCTCGGCGCAGATGTCGAAAAAGCCCTCGATCTTATCGTTGATGCCACCAATGCTCTGCGATTGTCCCTGCTGGTTGACCGACCCGGTGATCGCGAGCGATTGGTACAGCGGCGCATCCGCCAACGACGACAGCAGCGCGCACAGTTCGGCCATCGACGCACTGTCGCCGTCGACGTCGCCATATGACTGCTCAAATACGAGTGAGGCCGACAACGACAATGGTGTGCCCATTGCGTAGCGGGCCCCGAGGAAGCTCGTGATGATGAGGACCCCTTTGCTGTGGAGGGGACCGCCGAGTTCGACTTCACGCTCGATGTCGATGACTTCGCCCCTGCCCAAGCGGGTCCGGGCCGTGATGCGCATGGGCTGACCCACCAGGCGGTCGCCGAGCTGCAACACCGACAGGCTGTTGACCTGGCCGACGGTGGCGCCGGCGGTGGCGATGAGAATGTCCTGACGACGGATGGCCTCCCGCAGCCGTTCGCGCACCCGTCCCGAGCGGGCGTCGTGGGCGTCAATGGCCCGTTGAACGTCGTCGGCCGAGGTGACGTCCTGCCCTCGCTCTCCTGTTTGGTAATCGGCTTGCTGCAGCAGGTCGACGATGCTTCGCATATGCGTCGAGAGCTTCTCGCTGTCGTCAGCCAGTCGTGCGGCGTATTCGATGACTCTGGCGACGGCTGTGCGATCAAAGGGGCGCAGCCCTTCGCGGCTGACGAGCATGGCAATGAGAAGGGCGTAGCGACGTTGGCTTTCAGGGTGCCAATCGAGGCTGTCTTCGAAATCGACCAGCGTCTTGAAGAGCTCGGGGAAATCGGGGTCTGACGACGACAGCAGAGCATAGACCATCCGGTCCCCCATCAGCACCACCTTGATTCGCCCCAGCGCAATGGGTTCTGGTTCGACGCTCACCGTTGGCGTCAGGCCGAGGGACTGACTGAGGGACTCAAGGCGAATATGGCCACTGCGAAGGACGCGCTTGAGCGCCTCCCACGCAAAGGGACTCTGCAGCATCTTGACGGCGTCGACGACGAGATACCCATCGATGGCGTTATGCAGGGCACCGGCCTTGATCAACATGAAGTTCGTGCTCAGCGCGCCAAATTGCGACTCATGATCGATGCGGCCGATGAGGTTGGCGTAGGTCGGGTTTTCTTCCCAGACGACGGGCGCCCCCTGTTGCCCGGTGCGGTCGACCAGCACGTTGACCTGATAGCGAACAAAGGGCGCACCATCGGCGTGCTCCCGTTTGATCGCCCGGCGAACCAAGGCATCAACGCCGTCGGATTGTTCCTCGAGGAAGTCAGCGGCGCGGTCGATGACGTCGGCCTCGACGTCGTCGAGGTAGGCCACGACCGTCGGCAACGCCGCGTGTTTGGCCCGCACGCGGTCGAGGACTCGGGTGGCGGCGATGGTCGCCATCTCGCGGTCGAGGGCCTTCAACGCCTCGAAATGCTCATGGGCCCAATCGTGGAAATGATGCAGCACCTCCTGCACGTCGGCCCCGACCCGGGTCATGATGACCTGCAGCGGGGCGCGGCGTTCTTCGGGCAGGTCGTGGAAGCGATCAGGGTTCATGGGGGACCCGTCCTCCAGCGGCGCGATGATCATGCCGCTGTCGGTGTTGATGACCGCGACCCCCTGCTGGCTGGCGCGTTCCTGTGCATCGACGATGGCGGCCTCCTGTCGATCTTTGAAGCGTCGGATGATGTGTTGTCGACGGGTGCGATGCTCCTGGCTGTCGAACGCCGACCTCATGCCCACCTGCAACTCTGCCACGGCTCGCACCATGTCTCGCTGCAGCGACAGGCCCGTGCCTGGTGGCAGTTCCATGGCCCGTGGATGGTCAGGGCTCTTGAAGTCGTGGACGTAGCACCAATCGCTGGGCACCTGGCCCTTGGCGGCATGCTCTTGCAGGAAGCGCAGCAGCAGGGTCTCTTTGCCGACGCCGGCGTCGCCCATGGCAAAAATATTGTAGCCCTGTCGCTGGATGCCGACGCCGAAGCGCAGGGCCTCTGCGGCCCGGTCCTGGCCGACGACGAGGCCATCGACCTTGTCCGCCGTGGCGGTGGTCTCGAAGGGAATATCTTCGGGCTGGCAGACCTGGTGGAGTTCGCTCGCCGACAATCCGTGGGCTGAAGGCATGGAAGTCCCGCTGGCCTGGATGGAGTCTGGCCGACGATGGGTGGCCGACCGAACAAAGTCCTCGCGGCCGGTCAACAGCGACCAGACTCCCGGGGCTGAGCGGGCAAAACGAGCGCCCGGCGCCGGCTGATGTGGCGCAGGTTCATGGGGCGGGAAAGCAAACTGGAGGCGCTTCTGTTTCATTTCCCGTCCTGAATCACGACGCATGCCAGGGTCTGGGCGCACCGGGGTGTACGGGCCCCGCCACGGTCGCGGCGTTCGGCACAGCCCCGGGGTCATCACGCACAGGAGCCCTTGTCCACGTCGAGCGGGCCCCGTGGTTCCCGTGCTGCCCGCCGTTGACGGTGCGAGCCTCAGCGCCCCGGGACCATGCCGATGGGAGACAAGCCAAGGGCTTTGGCGACGCCGGCGCCGTAGGCGGGGTCGGCCAGCAAGCAATGCCCGACGTGGCGCAGCTTGATGGCCGTGTCGACGTCGTCCATGGCGCGGGCGGTGTTGTCGAACAGGACCTGTTGCTGGGCCCTGGACATCAGCCTGAACAAGGCGCCTGGTTGGGAGAAATCGTCGGTCGAATCGCGATGATTCCACCGGTCGGCGTCGGGGTCGGCCTGCAAACAGTGTCCGACGTGGCGCCGCTTGATGGCCGTGTCGACGTCGTCCATGGAGCGGGCGGTGTTGTCGAACAGGGCCTGCTGCTGGCCCCTGGACATCAGCCGAAACAGGGCCCCGGGCTGGGAAAAGAAGTCCGCGTCATCGTACAGAGGCCAATGGTCCTCGTGGCTCGTGCTCGGCAGCGCTGCTTCGCGAAACCCGGGCTGCACCCGCCACTCGCCGAGGCGGTGGGCTTCGTCGACGACGACGCTGCCGACGTCGTCGACACGCATGATTCCATCGCGCTGTGAGCTCTGCCTGGGGGAGCGCGCGGCGTTCACGGGGAGCTGGTGGTGGTTGGCGCCGAGGCGATCGTGTTGGGCGTCGCCGTACAACAGCAGGCGGGCCTGCAGCATCTGGTCGGGAGAAAACCCGATGCCGGGCACGACAGCGGCGGGGTTGAACGCGACCTGCTCCACCTCGGCAAAGTAGTCCTCGGGATTCCGGTTCAGTTCCACCACGCCGACCTCAATCAGCGGGTAGTCCTTGTGGGACCAGGTGCGCGTGACGTCGAATGGATTGAACGCGACGGTGTCGGCTTCGTGCTCCGACATCACCTGGATGAACAAGGTCCAGCGCGGAAAGTCTCCCCTCTCGATGATGTTGAACAGGTCGCGATGATGACTCTCTCGATCGCGGCCGACGATGGCCTCGGCTTCGGCGTCGGTGAGGTTCTTGATGCCCTGGTGGCACACGAGGTGGAACTTCACCCAGCTGCGCTCATGGCGCGCGTTGAGCAAGCTGAAGGTGTGGCTGCCGAAGCCATGCATGTGCCGGTAGCTGCTGGGCAGACCCCGGTCACTCATCGTGATGGTGATGTGGTGCAGGGCCTCGGGCATCGACGTCAACAGATCCCAGTTGGTGTTGAGGCTGCGCAGGGTGGTCTTCGGGTCGCGCTGCAGGGCTTGATGGAGCGCGGCGAACTTCGTCGGGTCTCGCCCGAGGAACACGGGCGTGTTGTTGCCCACGAGGTCCCAATTGCCCTCCGGGGTGTAGAACTTCACCGCAAAGCCCCGGATATCCCGTTTGGCGTCGGTGTCGCCGCCGGCCACCGTCGAGAAGCGCGTCAACAGCGGCGTTGAGGTGCCGACCGTCGAGAAGATCCTGGCCTTCGTGTAGCGGGTGACGTCGTTGGTGACCGTGAAGGTCCCCAGGGCCGCCGAGCCCTTGGCATGCATGCGTCGCTCGGTGACCGCGAAGCGACCGACGTGGGCAGGGCTCCGGGGGCAGGTGGTCATGGTGTGCCGGTGCTCAACGATGGGAGCGCCAGCGGCGAAGGTGGATGATGGTGTGGTCGGCATTGGTCCTGCCTGTGTGAAGGGTGAATCACGACGAGGGGCCGGTGCCGTCGCCCCTGGGTCAGCACCGGCAGCGGAGCTACAACTCATTCATGGCGGCCATGGCCGACGAGGTGTGTTTCGGCTCGTCGTCGATTTCGGTCATGGTCGCCTCGGTCAGCAACAGCAGGCTCGCGACCGACACCGCGTTTTCCAACGCGACGCGCACGACCTTGGTGGGGTCGATGATGCCGGCGTCGACGAGGTCGACGTAGGCGCCGGTGGCGGCGTTGAGGCCGAAGGCTCCCGTGCCGCGACGCATGCGGTCGACGACGACGCCGCTGTCCATCGCCGAGTTGGCGGCGATCTGGCGGATCGGCGCCTCGAGGGCCGCCCGCAAGATCCGCAAGCCGGTGCGCTCGTCCCCCGCCGTCGCCTGCTCCTCCCTTTTGACGGCATCGATGCAGCGCAGCAGCGCCAACCCCGCCCCGGGGACGATGCCTTCGGCGATGGCCGCCTTCGTCGACGAGATGGCGTCTTCGAAAGCCTCCTTGATGGCCTTCAGCTCGGCCTCCGACGGTGCGCCAGCGCGAATGACGGCGACGCCACCGACGAGCTTGGCGAGGCGCTCCTGGAGTTTGGTGCGCTCGTAGTCGGCGCTGGCATCCTTGATCTGCCGGCGCAGCTGCTCGACCCGCGCCATGACCTTTGCCTTGTCGCCGCCGCCACCGATGATGGTCGTCTTGTCTTTGTCGACGACGACGCGCTCGGCGTGACCGGCGTCTTGCAGGGAGGCCTTCTCCAGGGTGGCCCCCATCTCGCTGCTGAGCACCTGGCCGCCGGTCAACACGGCGATGTCTTCCAGCAGCGCCGCTCGTCGGTCGCCAAAGCCCGGTGCCTTCACGGCGCAACAGTTGAGGGTCCCGCGCAGCCGATTGACGACGAGCCCGGCCAGCGCCTCGCCTTCGACATCTTCGGCGATGAGCAGCAGTGATTTTCCAGCCTTGGCGACCTGCTCCAAGAAGGGCAGCAGGTCCACCAACCCCGAGATCTTCTGCGGGCACAGCAGGATCAGGGGGTTTTCCAGCACGCACTCCATCCGCTCGGAGTCGGTGACGAAGTACGCCGACGTGAAGCCCCGATCGAACTGCATGCCGTTGACGACCTCGAGGACCGTCTCGGTGGTGCGGCCTTCTTCGACGCTGATGACGCCGTCGTCGCCCACGCGGTCGACGGCCTCGGCCACCAACTCGCCGAGCTTGGGATTGTTGTTCGCCGAAATCGACGCGACCTGGGCCTTCTCCTTCTTGCTCGACACCGGCCGCGACAGGGCCCGCAGCGCCGTCACCGCCACCGCCAGCCCCCGATCGAGGCCGCGCTTCAGGTCGACGGCGGAGGCGCCGGCGGCGACGTTGCGTACACCGTCGGCGAAGATGGCGTGGGCCAGGATGGTCGAGGTGGTGGTGCCGTCGCCGACGGCGTCGCCGGTGCGTTCGGCGGCCTGGCGCATCATGCGGGCGCCCAGGTTTTCCTCGGGGTCGGGCAATTCGAAGGCCTTGGCGATCGTGACGCCGTCGTCGCAGACGAGCGGGAATCCCCACTTCTTCTCGATCAACACCCGCTTGGATTTGGGGCCCAACGTCACCCGCACGGCGTTGGCCATGGCCGTGGCGCCGCGCAGCACCTTCTCGCGGGCGGCGGAATCAAAGACAACGCGCTTGTGACTCATGCCTGCCGATGTCCAAGCGCCGTGCCAGCCGCAGGGCTCGGCGCAACGCTCGGTAACGCTGCCGACGGTGACGCCGCCGCAGCCTTCCGCACAGGCGGGGGGCGAGCCAGCACAGGTGCCGCTCAACAGGCAACGACCCACCAGGGGAGGTCCCAGGTGGGTCGTTGCGTGTCGTTGCGTGTCGTTGCGTGTCGTTGCGTGTCGTTGCGTGTCGTCGCGTGTCGTCGCGTGTCGTCGCGTGTCGTCGCGTGTCGTCGCGTGTCGTCGCGTGTCGTCGCGTGTGGTTGCGACGACGAGCTCACGTCACGTCACGGCAGGCCGGACGCCCGCCAGGTCTGGATGCGTTGCCAGAACAGCTCGGTGAACTTCTCGACCTCGTGGGCCGGGAAGAGCGCCGCCGTCTTTTTGCGCACGGCGTCTTTGGCTTCCGACGACTGAAAGAAGTCGTTGGCGACGTCGTCGAGGTGGTGCAGGTGCTTGGCGCAGAATTCCTCGAAGCGGTCCCGCTCCAGGCGTTCCTCGGCAATCTTCACGTAGCCGTCGAGCTTGTCTTCGTACGACAGGTCTTTGGCCGCGATGTCGAAGAAGGGCTGCCAGTCGAGGTTCTTGCGCATGGGGCGCTTGGTGGCGGCGCAAAAGATCGACCAGCGCAGATACGACTTCACCAGCCACGGGAAGTGGAAGTGCAGCGACGTCACCTGCGAGTCCGGGCAGGCATTGGCGAAGTCGATCGGGTACCAGACGTCGTCGCGGCGCAGGGCTTCGCAGGAGTTGAAGTCCCAGCCGAAGAAGGCGTTGATGGTCAACGTCACCTTGCGCATGTGGTCATGGTCACGCTGGTCCATGAAGTCCGTCGCCATCGTGTAGCGATCATGCAGCGGCGCGTCGGCGTCGTACTTCACGCAGTGGGTCTGGGGACCAAAGCCGATGCAGCGCACGAAGAGGTCAAAACCCTCGACGCTCTGCTGGGCGTGCATGACCGAGCGGCCGCTGTCGTTGTAGGCCTTCAACGCCGCCGCCGCGTCTTTCACCCGCGTGACGTTGCGCCAGCCGCCGCCGTCGTAGGGCTTCAAGAACATGGGCCAGCCGACCTGGTCGCCGACCTGGCCGATGTCAAAGAGCTTGCCGTAGTTGTGCAGCGTGGCTTTGACGTCGGGCTGGGTGGCCGGGTCGTAGCTGCGGGGCGGCAACATCCACGTCTTGGGGATGGGCATGCCGAGCCGCATCATGGCCGCGTAGCTGGCGTGCTTCTCGTTGGACTGGATGCTCCAGGGATTGTTGAAGACATACACGTCATCCATGATGACTGCCTTCTTGATCCATTCACGCGTGGTGTGAAACCAGTGGGTCAATCGGTCGACGACGACGTCATATTTGACCTTTTGCTGCAGGTCGAAGGGTTCGATGGTGACCCGCTCGACCTCGAAGCGCACCGTGTCACCATTGACCGGAATCTTCAGGTCGAGGCGGCCCATCATCGCTTCAAAGCACAGGGGCCAACAGATGTCGGCGCCAAGGGACAAACCAATCTTTCTGACGACGTCAGCCATGATGAAACCTCATTCGTAGACAAACAGCAGCGGACCCGGAAACAGCCACGACAAACCTTCGCGCAATCGATCGCGCCAGCCCTGCCAGTTGTGGCCGTCGCGGGCTTCGACAAAGCGCACCTGCATGCCGCTGGCGTCGAGCAGGGGCACCAGGGAACGGTTCTCGTAGATGAGGCTTTCGTAGACGCCGCAGCTGACAAAGACCTTTTGGCTGACGGCCTTGGGGTCGGCGCGGTAGGCGTTCACGAACTCGACGACGCGGTCAAACAATGGCCCGCGGCGGTTGCGTTTGCCGATGTCGGTGAAGGCGAAGCTGCCCGACTGCAGCAGCATCCGGCCCCACACGCCCGGGTAGCGACACGCCGTCGAAAACGACGCCACCCCGCCAAAGCTGGCGCCCATCAAACAGCGACCCTGGGGGCCGTCGACGATGGGGTAGGCCGCCGCCACCTGGGGCAGGAGCTCCTCGGTGATGAAGCGGGCGTGCTCCTCATTGTCGGCATACTCGCGCAACCGATCGGGAGAGCGGGTGAAGGCGACGATGATTTCCGGGATCTCCATCCGATGGATGAGATTGTTCAAGACGGTAATCATCTCGGCATAATGAATATAGTCGTCGCCGTCGTGGACGACGAGCAAAGGGTATTTGCGGGTGCGTCGAAAGCGGGCCGGCAAATAGATCTGGATGGTGCGTTGCCCGTGAAAGGCCTCGGAGTCGATGCCGATGGTCTCCAGCGTGCCGGCGCGCGCATAGGGGTCGTGGCGGGTCCAGTCGGGCACGACGTAGCCGGCGCCCTGCAGCACGGAGTTGGCGCCAAAGGGGTCGCGGGCGCGGGCCTTGTTGATTGGATCTTGAATCCACTCGCTGCGGCCATGGCGGTGGACCTCGAACTTGTATTCGACGCGTGAGTTGGCGGGGATCTCGAGCGTGAGGTGCCAGATGTCGGTGCCCGGGGCCAGCGTCAACGTCGTCGACGACTCCAGACCATAAATCCAATGGCGCAGCGACACCGCTTCGGCGTGGCCAAACCATACGAAGGTGACGAGGCTGCCATCGACGAGGGGGAACTTGTGCGACGACATGAAGGCGCGGGCCCGCACGGGGTCGTGCCAGGCGGCAATGAGCTGATCGATGGCGCGGAGCTTGGCTGTCACGGCGCGTCCTTGTCTGCTTTGCCCTCTGACCTCGCGTCAGACTTGGCGGATGATTTCGTCGACGAGCGCGACGCGCGGCCGGTTTGGGATACGACGGGCGCTCCCTCGGTGGTGACGTCGACACCCCGCGAGATGCGCGTCCTGCTGTTGGCGCGTGGGGTGACGACGCCGGCCATCGGGGCCAGGTCGTCAAAAGCCGCCGCCGACCTGATCGTCGCCTTCGTCGCCGATTTCGTTGTCGTCGTCGTCGTCGTCGACTTCGACTTGTTCGACGCGGACTGACTGGCTGCGGTGCCAAAGGTGCGGGTGGTCCCGTCGATGGCGAGTTCGACGACGCCGTCGGTCTCGGTGCAGTGGCCGCCTTGGAAGATGGCGAACGCGCGCGATGGGAAGGCCAGGCAGCGTGACGGGGCGAAGCGACGGGCCATCACGCCGGTGCGTTCGCTGGCCTTCAGGTCCAAACGGCGCTCGGGCTCGGGCAGCACGACGACGCCGGTGGCGCGGCCGAGGCCGGTGTCGAGGACTTCGCGGGCCACGCGTCCCTCGGGGGGATCGTCGTGGAACAGCACGATCCGCTCCGAGATCGCCATGGCGCCAGCGGACCAGGCAAAGACCGGGCGGTCGCCGATGAGCTCGTCCATGCCAAAAATCTGCAGCCGATTGAGCAGCAGCGCGACGTGGCCGCCGGCGATGGCGACGGCGGCGACGCCCTTCAACAGCGACGCCAGCTCGGCGCGATGGCGCAAGACTTCGGGGCGCGTGTCGACGTTCATGCGCTGTTCAAAGTCGGCGCGCACGCTGTTGCAGTGGCCGATATGCCAGGAGTCCAGGGCCCGAATGGCCTCGACCGAGGCGGCGGCGACCTCGTCACGGATGGCGGCGGGGGCGTCGTAGGCGGCGACGTCGCGCTCGGCCATGAACGCGTGTTCCAGACGAATGCGGTAGATGTCTTGCAGGTGGCGCAGCAGGTCTTGTCGCTCCCGATGGGCGGCGGCGAGGTCGGGGTCGCTCTGGAAGAGCTGGTTGCCGCGGGCATGCAGGTGCAGGTTGATGGTGTGGCCGCCGAGGTGGGCCGACAGCTCGTCGTCCTC
>CAJBHN010000480.1 GCA_903952805.1 uncultured Myxococcales bacterium
TGGCGACGAGGCATGTTGTTTCCGTGACCGCTGACGTGAGGGACGCTCCAGCGTCGATCGCGAGCGGCACCGATCAGCTCGGCTTGAACGTTGACGGGTCGAGCGATGGCACCCTGAACGTCGTGGACATGCTGACGGTGGGGCGTACCCACCCCCACTGGCGAGGGCCGTCAGCGACCGCGCTGTCGTCGTCGAACGGACATTTCGCCGTCGTTGGTGATGTCGACAGCGACGGCGCCGTCCCAGCCGGTGCCAAAGATGGCCCGGTCGATGGTGCGTCCAGTGAAGCGTTTGACGCCCTTGGCCACCAAGACCTCGGTCGGAGGGCGACCCAGTTGGACGCCGTCCTCCAGGAGTTTGACGACCCCGGCCCTGGGGTGGCCATAGGCCCAGGCGGTCCAGGCGTGCTGGCGGAGGGGATCTCCCATGGCGATCAGGGCCAGGGCGGGCGTGGTGGCGTCGACGAGGTCCTTGGTGGTGCCGTTGGCGCTGCCGTGGTGGCCGGCCTGGTAGACGTCGACGTCGAGCCAGCGGGTGCCCTCATAGCGCGTGATGAGGCCGCGAATGGCGACGTCCTCGAGGTCGCCGGTGATGAGCACCGACGCGGCGCCAAAATCGACACGCAGCACCACGCTGTGGTTGTTCTGGTTGGCGAATCGTGGCTTCCCGTAATTGTCAGTGCCCCAGCCGGGGTCGTGATCGAGGCCGCCCCACAACACCCGAATCACCGGGTCGACGTCGTGGCAGGCGATGGGGTCGATGACCTCGTCGGTCAAGCCGTTGCGCTTGACGATGTCGTCGGCGCGTATCGAGCGATGTCCTGTTTGATGGGTGTCGATGTAGCCGCGCAGCACGCCCATCTCATTGCGCACCAGGTCGTCGTCGCCGGGGTCGCCGTTGTCGACGACGTTCTTCACCGTGATGTCTTGCAGCAGGGTCGGAACGCCACGCAGGTGGTCGATGTGGGGATGCGTGATGATGAGGCTGTCGAGGGTGCGATTGAGGTCGGTGCGTCGCAGGAAGAACGCATCGAGCTGGGCCTTGAGGGCTGAGCGGGAGTCGAAGCTCGCGTTGAGTTCGCCGCCTGTGTCGACGAGGACGGCGCCGCACGGGAACTCCAACAGGGTCGCTGCACCTTGGCCGACGTCGAGCAGATGGATGCTCAAGGTGCGCTGGGGATCCAGCGATGCAGGCCGGGCTGGGATGCCGCCGCCCGCGTCGACATCGTCGTCGGGCCTGGTCGTCGTGTCGGGCTTGGTCGGCTCGGAACGACCGCTGCTGCCACGTCGGTCGCTGCGAGTGGCGCCGTCGTCATGAGCACAGCTGGCGGTCCCGAGGCCGGTCATGACGGCTGTGATCACGACGACCACGACGACCATCATGCGGGCAGGGGACCAGGGACGTCGGCTCGTCATCGGGGGACCTGGGCGAAAGGGCACGTGCCTCCGAGTGTGGAAGCCCGTGCGTCTTGGGCAAGACATGTGGTCGCCAGCAGTGACCACAAGCCATTCATGATGGCATCGTAGAAGAAACGGACATCGTCGTCACGGCGCTGCTGTCGTCGGGGCGGCAGCAGCGCGTACCAGGCGCAAAAACAGACAGGGCGACCGAAGTCGCCCTGTGCTGCAAACTCCAACCAGTGACGGCGCGGTTCAGCCGACGATCTGGTCCTTCAACGCCTTGGAGGCGGTGAATCCGACGTTCTTCGTCTCTGGGATCTGGATCTTCTCCGAGGGGTTGCGCGGGTTCACGCCCGTGCGGGCGCGGCGCGTACGGATCTCGAAGGTGCCAAAGCCGGGATACGTGAACTTCTCGTCGGTCTTGATGGCATCCGTGATCTTGTCGAAGACGGCGTCAAGGAGTTCGGTGGCCGCCTTCTTGGTGAGGCCCTCCTGCTTGCTGCAGATGAGGTCCACCAGGTCCTGCTTCGTCGTCGGCATCGTCAAACTCCTTCTCACTCAGCTGTGGACGATCTCGCCGTCCACCGGGTTCTTCTGATGACGCTCTCAGCGTGCTACCGCCGGGGGCGTCGATTCATTCTCGATACGTCGCGCACCGAACTGGTGCGCACTTGGAGCGGGGTCTTGTCCTGAACGCTGCACGCCGTCAAGCAGAACTGCCCGTGAAACGCCGCTCGGCCCCACGCGCCATCGGTGAGGGAGCCGCGCAAGCGGCAGGTCGCCGCGGGGTCGTTGTTTCCCATTTGGGGGTCGCCGTCGACGTCGAATTGGATGATGGGACACCTGTCCGCCTGCGCGTTGGGCGCAAAAGCGGCATCGTCGTTGGCGACGATGTCGAGGTTCGGGGTGAACACGCCCACCAGTTGGAGCGGCGTACGGCGCTGCTCCGGCGTGCCTTCGGCGGCGGCGTCCACGTGGTCGCTGCCAACCTCGACGTCCTCGGCATTGTGGCCGCCGTCGACCCTCCGGCACGGGCAGGACTTATCGATCGGGCGGCGGTCGCTGCCCGCTCCGCAGGGGTCACGCCATTTCTCATCATCAACAAGGTCGACCTCGATGGCGCCGACGACATCATCGCCGCGGCCCGAGCCCGTGTCGCCGGTGAGTTGGAGTGCTTCGCCGTCAGCGCCCACGACGGCAGCGGCATCGACGACATCGCCGCCTATATCGCCGCGCACGGCCGCGGGGCGTTGGTGGGCTCATCGGGGGTCGGCAAGTCGTCGATCTTGAACCGGCTGATGCCTGGTCTCGATTTGCGGGTGCGGGCCTTGTCGGAGGCCAACGGCGTCGGCCGCCACACCACGACCGTGTCCACGTTGCATCGGCTCCCCGGTGGCGGCGAGTTGGTTGACACGCCCGGTGTGCGCGAGTTCGGCCTCGTCGACGTCGACAAACTGGAATTGGCTCGCTTTTTTCCGGGTTTTTCGATTGTTGAGGGCTCGTGTCGCTTTCGCGACTGCCTTCACGCTGAGGAACCCGACTGCGCCATCCGCGCGGCCGTCGACGACGACCGCGTCGACGCCGTCCGCTACGTTGCCTACCGCACGCTGCTGGCCGAAATCACCGGCGGCTGACGGTGGGCAGCAGCGCCGAACTGCAAGCGGCAATGGCGGCGTTGAGGCCGTCGTCGTCGATGTCCCGGTGCAGGCAGGCCCGCAGCCGCTGACGTCCCCCGGGTGGCCAGGGGGACACCGTCTTGGCGACGGCTCCCATACGGACCCCGTTGGCAGCGATGCTGGCGAGGAAGGCCCCGGGTTCGGGCACACTGAAGAAGACCAGGTTGGTTTCGACCGGTTCAACGCGGACGTCAGGCATGGTGGCCAGCGCGTCGGCCAGCCGGCGGGCGCGACGGTGGTCATCGCTCAGGGCTCCCAGGTGGTGGTCGAGGGCATGGTTCATGGCAGCCGTGATGACGCCGCTTTGTCGCAGTGCGCCACCGAGCGCCTGCTTGAGGCGCCGGGCCCGGGGCCACAGGGCCGCAGGCATCGCCAGGACCGCCCCAAATGGGCAGCCAAGGGCCTTGGAGAAGCAGACCTGCACCGTGGTGGCGCCGCGCACCAGGCGCGCCACGGGCAGCCCCAGGGCCTCCGCGGCGTTCCACA
>CAJBHN010000481.1 GCA_903952805.1 uncultured Myxococcales bacterium
CGTACCAAGTCCGACCAAGCCAGGCTGCCACCAAGCTATCGCCCCACCAAGAAGGATCAGAAAAACGACAAAGACCACAACCTTCAGGGCGAGCTTGAAAAGTCGCCACAGCAACAAACCGATGACGCCAGCAATTATCGCGCTGATGACTGGAAGAGCTGCGGGAGGAATCGCCTCGAAGCTCATGAGCGCACCCGGGATACCTTTACTGACGAGGACACATTTGTGGTGACTTTGGGATTGCCACGATAGCGAACCTTGCCGACACCGGTGCCCGTTACCGACAGAGAGTGCGACGTGCCGAGGTCCAGTTCAACGGCACCGCCCACATCGACGGTGACGTCGCCCGTGCTGACGGCCTGGGTGTTGATTGCGGTCGCGCCGCGCGCCTTGATTCGCAAGCTGAGCGGACGGCCAGTGGCAACCACACGCGAGGCGCCGCTGGCGTCGATGGAGGCGGCACCAGCCAGCGGGGCGCTGAGTTGGACGGGACCAGTCACGCGCAACATCAAAGGCGATGGCATGCTCACGATGACGATAATGCCCTCGCTGGAACTTGGCTGGGCCTTCGTGACGATTCGCAGGGTGTCACCGTCAACCGTGACCCTGACGAGCGCCTGAAGCTCCTGTTCGGCGATGACCCGGACATCAGGCGCGCCATCGCGGTCACGAACCTCAACACGCACTGGCCCCGTGACATCGACGATGGTTGGCGTTGCTCTCTCAGGCAAGACACGGGACTCTTCGACCCGAGCGCCACTGCCTTCGAGGGGCGCGGCGGACAACGTCAGGCAGGCGAAAACGGCGGCAGTCAACACGTCATCAGCTGACCACGACAGGGTGGCGCCATCAACGGCAGTCCGTCAGGTTTATGAAGAAAGGAACGGCAGCGGGTTGCCGGGCAAGCGCGTCGCCTTGAACTCTTCCTCAAAAAGTTTTCGGACCAGTGTCGCGATGCCGAGAGGAGCGAGCCCATCGTCGGGCGGAAACTCTGTCCGACGCAGCGCCCGACGCATGTCGAGAGCACTGGAGTAACGGTCGTCACGCCCAACAGCGAGTGAGGTCTCCAACACGGCAGCGAGGCGTTCGGGCAGATGCTCGCCTATGGGCCGATGTCGTGCAGCGCTGTGCGCCTTCAACATGGCCGTGTCGCTCTTGCCCTCAACATCGAAGGCCCGCTGGCCCAGAATCAACTCGTAAAGGATGCAACCGATGGCGAACTGATCGCTCCGCGCGTCGATTTGCTCACCGCGGGCTTGCTCCGGTGACAAATACCCCGGGGTGCCGACGACCTCTTCGACCATTTCCTGCCGCGCCGCCAACGACAGTCCGAAATCACCAACCCGAACCTGCCCATCATACCGTACAAAGATATTCTTTGGCGCGAGGTCTCGATGTACCAAGCCCAAGACCTCCCCCCGCGAGTCGGTTATCCCTTGGGCGAAGTCCATGCCGTCAAGGATTTCGCTCACGATGAAGGTCCCGAAGCCGTACGGCACCTTGATCTTTTGCTGCCGGGCACGCTGCAGGATGCTCTCGAGGTCTTGCCCGTCGACGTATTCCATCACGCCGTACTCAACGTTGGCGTGGGACGAAAGCTCGTACCCGCGGATCAAATTCTTGTGCTTGGCTTTCAGCGCGACCTGCATCTCACGGAGAAAACCAGCATGCATCTCGGGGTCAACGACTCGGTCCGAACGCATGCGTTTGATGACGACGGCCTCCCCAGATCGGGTGTCCTTGGCGCGAAAGATTTCCGCGACGCCGCCAACAGCAAAGCGATCGATCAACTCGTAGGGTCCAAGACGTGACACGAGAATCAGTCTACCGACTTAATGGTCGTAAAGGTGATCTGAGCAGAAATCGCGACGCTTTGTGGGTCCACCGGATCCGCTGCTGGCCGCGCGTCGATCTCCAACCGTTCAACGGCAGCCAGCAGCGCCAGGGGATCATCGGTCCCCGTGAGCGACGCGACTCGGCGCAGCAACCGAACGTCGAGCCTGGCTCGTTCGATGAGCTTCAGAAGCGCCGGACCATCGACGCTCAACAGCCTTGCTGACTTCGGGCAGATCAACCCAGCCGCTACGCGATCGACGACGATTGGTGCTCCCACTCCCAGCGCAAACAGGTCGTCTGCCACAACGGTGCTGACGTCGCGCCAAGGCCGACCGCGCACGCTGACGCTCCTTACCGCGTGGCTGCCAACCGTCTTGC
>CAJBHN010000482.1 GCA_903952805.1 uncultured Myxococcales bacterium
CGCCTTCGCCTTCGCCTTCGCCTTCGCCTTCGCCTTCGCCTTCGCCTTCGCCTTCGCCTTCGCTGCCGACGGCGCATTGACCCGTGGCGCGGTTGCAGGTGGCGCCGTCAGCGCAGCCTTGGACCTCGCAGCCGACGACGCAGTGGCCGCCGTCGCAGAGGGCGTCGCCGTCGCAGTCGACGCTGGCGCTGCAGACGTCGCCGTCGCCAATGGTGCCGTCGCCGCGCCAGCGCAGGGTGAAGGCGTCGAGGCCGATGGCGCCGGCGGTGTCGGTGCTGGCGTTGTCGACGACGACGACCACCGGCTCTCCTTGCAGCAATTCCAATTCGCCCAGGGGCTGAAAGAAGCCCCCGCTGATGTTTTGGTCCAGGGCAAATATGCTGGTGCCGCCGCGGGCCGTGACGCGAATGACCACGGCTTCGTTTTCGGCAGCGGGGCTCAGGGGAATGAACGCGGAGAAGGCAAACGCTCCCGACGACGGCGCTATGCCCTGCCAGCGGGCCGTGACCGTGGCGGGTGTGGCGGGGGCGACGGAGCGGAAATCGTTCACATAGCCGCCGTCGGGCTGGTCGGTGACCGTGGCGATGGCGCCGACGATGGAGAATCCCGCATCGTGGTCGTCCAGGATGAGTTCCCGGGCGTTTGGGGGCGGGCAGCCATTGGCGGGGCAGACCTCGGTGCAGGGGTCGCTGTGAGCGGGGTGAGGCAGGGCCAGCGTCACGTTGAACAAGCCCGATTGATTGGGAATGCCCTGGCAGACGCCGCCGCCGGCGGGGCAGCAGGCGTCGACGGTGCCATTGCAGAGCGCCGGGTAGGTGGGGGACATGCCGGTGAAGACCGGTTCACCCTCCTGGCTGAGCGGAAATCCCACATGGCCCCACACGATTTCCTGGTACGGATAGCTGCCCCGCGACAACGAGCCCGGCGAACGAAATGGGGGTCGATTGGCCGGGTGGTCGGGGTTGTGCGGATTGTTGCTGTAGACAAATCCGTTGTAGGCCCAGGTGGCGAAATACCAACTCTCGAGGAATTGGGGGTCGCTGTCGTCGAAACGACCGCCGAAACTCTGGTCGCCATTCCATTTCTGGGCGAGGATATCAGCACCGGCCGCCAGGTTGATATCGACGTCGGATTGCAAGCCGGGATAGCGGGAGGCGCCGCTGGTCACCTGCATGACGCCGAAGCCGCAATCGAAGGAAATGATTGTTTTGCCATTGCTGCAGAATTGGGCGATTCCACTTTCGGTCATGGCAATCGCGGGCAGCAATCGACACGGAAATGGTGCGGCAGCGCGGCTGCGAGCGGCGCCGACCTCGACGGTGGCGATGGCGGGGACGTCGGCGCCGGCGATGGTCCGCTCGGCGGCGGCCACAAAGCGCTGGCGCCACGACGACAACGACGGATTGGTGCCTTCGGCGGGTTGAAATGCGCAGGCCGTGCAGGGATTGGGGCAGGCGGCGCCGCTGCATTGGGCGGCCATCGACATCAGCAACGCAACCCACATCAGCGGCCCCCGTCGCTGCCAGGCAAGACGCCATAGACGGTGACGGCCGTGCGTTCAGCGCCCGGCAGCAGTCGTTTGGCCCCCTTGGCCGCGATGGCCCACAGCTCACCGGGCTGCTGGGGGCCCCGGTCGATCCAGGCGACGACGACGGTGTCCCCGTCGGTCTCCACCAGCGCGAGGGGGCGGGCGACGCCGCTGCGGCCCGATGTCCAGCGGGTGAAGGGGCCATCGCCGACGGCGACGACGACGGAGCCGTCCTTGTGCGACGACGATGCCGCCAGCGTCGTCGCCGACGCCACGGGTTGCAGTCCGGGCCGTCCCGTCAGCACCACGTGGCCCTGATCGTCGAGCAGCACGGCGTGGCCGGCCCGCTCGCTCTCGACGACGCAGCCGCTGGCGGTGCACACCGGCGAGCGGAAGGTGCCGGGTCCAAGTGTCCAGCGTGGGGCAAGCACGCCGTCTTTGACGACGTCGACGTGGGCGTGGCCGTCGCTGCTGCCGCTGCCGGTGGCCTGAAAACCGGGACCGCCGTCGATGACGAGGAAGGCGACGTCCAGGGCTGCACCACGCACCGGCGTCAGCCACAGGCGGGGGGCGCTGGCCAGCACCTGACCGGTGCTGCTGCCGACATCGACGGCGACGACGTCGAAGCTGGCGCCGGCGATGCCTTCTGGGCCGCGGCGGACCGCGATGATCTCCGCCGATCGGTCGGCGCGCTGCCGCACCAGTGGGGCATGGCTGGCCATGACGCCGTCGAGCAGCGCGTGCTCACGGCCGGTCCGCAGGTCACGCAGCACCAGCAGGCCGTCGTCGTGGCTGCCGGCTTGAACCACCAGGGCCAGCTGGCTGTCGTCGACGACGGCCCCCACGGGGGCATGGCCCGCCCGGTGAACGACGGTGCCACGCTCCAGTGGTGTGGTCGCGACGTCGACGGCGGTGTCGATGAGGAGCAGCCGGGTTTCAGCGCTGTCGATCCCGGTGACGCCGACAGCGATGACGCCGGCACCGACGCCGGCACCGACGTCGGCATGGGCGGCCCCCACCAGCAGCGACGAGAGCACGCAGAAGCGCAGCATGAGGCCAAGCATGGTGGACAGTATGCCTCGTCGCCAACCGCGCCGCATCCGCCGTCCCGAACGCGCACGCATGGCCCACGACGGCAACGAGCCCCGGATGGGGCTCGTCGGCGAATACAGGTTCAGCGGGGTGCCTTCAGAGCAGCGACTCGATGGGGCGGAACGCGAGGCCATGGGCTTCGGCGACGGCCTGGTAGGTGACGTGGCCCTTGTGGGTGTTGACGCCCTTGGCCAGCGGGGCCGAGCCCTGCACGGCGTCGACGAGACCCTTGTTCGCCAGCATGCGCAGGTAGGGGAAGGTCGCGTGGTTCAGCGCGAACGTCGACGTGCGCGGCACGGCGCCGGGCATGTTGGCCACGCCGTAGTGGACGACGCCGTCGACGACGAAGGTCGGGTGGTCGTGGGTCGTGATCTTCATGGTCTCGACACAGCCACCCTGGTCGACGGCGACATCAACGATGACCGAGCCGGGCTCCATCGTACCGAGCAACTCGCGGGTCACGAGGCGGGGCGCGCGGGCGCCGGCGACGAGGACGGCGCCGATGACGAGGTCGGCGGTCTTCACCTGTTCGGCGATGGCGTGCTTGGTGGAGTAGAGGGTCTGGGCCCGCTCCATGAAGATGTCCTCGAGGTAGTCGAGGCGCTCGAGCGAGGAGTCGACAATCGTGACGTCGGCGCCCATGCCGACGGCGACCTTGGCCGCGTTGACGCCGACGACGCCGCCGCCGATGACGACGACCTTGGCGCGGGGCACGCCGGGCACGCCGCCCAGCAGGATGCCCTTGCCGCCGTGCTCGCGCTCCAGACACCAGGCGCCAACCTGCACGCTCATCTTGCCGGCCACCTCGCTCATGGGCTTCAACAGGGGCAGGGTGTTGCCGACCTGGATGGTTTCGTAGGCGACGCCCGTGACGCCGTTGTCGACGAGGACCTTGGTCAGCTCGGCCTCGGGGGCCAGGTGCAGGTAGGTGTAGAGAATCTGGCCCGAGCGCATCAGCGGATACTCGGGAGGCAGGGGCTCCTTCACCTTGCAGATGATGTCGGCCTTGGCCCAGACCTCTTCCTTGGTGCCCACGATGGTGGCGCCGGCGGCGGCGAACTTCTCGTCGGAGATGCCCGAGCCATTGCCGGCCCCCGACTGCACGAGGACGGTGTGTCCACATCCTCCATGCGCACCAGCCAGCGCCCGCCGTGGGCGCGTGCGTCCAGCCAGCTGGCCAGCGCAGCCACCAACGATCCGGCA
>CAJBHN010000483.1 GCA_903952805.1 uncultured Myxococcales bacterium
GTCGAGGGCCGCCATCAACGCCGGTTTGATGATGAACGTCGCGTCGCGGCGAAAGCGCAGGCGCACGGCGCCGTCGACGTCGGTGCTGGCCACCAGCGCCTCGCGTGCTCATTGTCTTGCGTGACGCGGCTATTTGGTGCATGTAAGACGTTGTGCGTCTTACTTTTCATTCAGGCTTGGCGTCGCGGTTGCGCCTGCCCGGCAGCGATGTCTCCTGGAGTCGACGATGACCAGCGTGCGCGATCTCTCGTTCATGGCGCTCGTCGCCCTGTCTGCCTGCGACGCTCCGGCGCCCTCTCCCGACGACGATTGCCGCCAGGCCACGGCGGCTTGCGCTGATGGGTTTCGCTGTGTCGCCGCGGACGCCGGGGCGTTTGCGTGCGTGCCCGACGGCGCCGAAGGGGAAGGCGAAGGTGAAGGGTCAGGCGAAGGGGAAGGGGAAAACCCGGCGTTTGGTGGCTTCACCGTGGTCAGCGCCGGCGGCTACCACAGCTGTGGCCTCGACAGCGGCGTGGTGCGCTGCTGGGGACGCGACGACCGCCAGCAGGCGAGCGCGCCGGCGGGCGAGTTTGTCGATGTAAGCGCCCACTACTGGCACTCGTGCGCCGTCGCCGCCGACCGCAGCGTCTCGTGCTGGGGCGACGACGAATTCGGCCAGGCCACGGCACCGGTGCTGCAGGCCACGCGGGTGAGCGCCGGCTACTTCCACAGCTGCGCGTTGCGCACGGATGGCGCTTTGAGCTGCTGGGGCCTGGATGATTCCGGGCGCCTCGACGCGCCCGACGACGACTACGACGCCGTGAGCGCCGGCTGGTTCCATACCTGCGCGCTCACAAAGACCGGCGCCATCCGCTGCTGGGGCATGAACAGCGACGGGCAGACCGACGCTCCCGCGGGCCCATTCGTCGCCGTCAGTGCCGGCAGTCTGCACAGCTGCGGCGTGCGCGACGACGGCGCGGCCGTCTGCTGGGGCAACGACGACTTCGGGCAGGCGACGCCTCCCGACGGACGCTGGCGCCTGATCGACGCCGGTGCCGAACACACCTGCGCCGTTGACGACGGAGGCAGCGTCACCTGCTGGGGCAACGACGTACGCCGTCAGTCAACGCCGCCCGCGGGGAGCTTCGTCGCCGTCAGCGCCGGCCTCGATCACACCTGCGGCATCACCAACGACGGCGGCGTCGTCTGCTGGGGCCAAAACAACCATGGCCAATCGGCACCGCCCGCGCCGCAGCCGGAATGACCGCTGCATGGCGAGCACCACCGGCCCGAGCGCGGCAGGCAGGACCGGTGACGTCATCGACGACGGCGGGCCCCGCGCACCAGGCGCCGACGCGGGCTTTCTTTCCCCGACCCTTCCGACCAACGACCCGCTCGCTCTGTGACATCGACCACGCCCCCGAGGACCTCCACCATGGCACGCCCCACCCCTCTGTCTTCCCTCGTCGTCGTCGTCGGCCTCGGCGCACTCCCCTGCTGCATCCCTGACCCCAACGGGAGCGACGGACCGTCCTTGGACGAAGAAGCGGCGGAAGGCGAGGGAGAAGGCGAGGGAGAAGGCGAGGGAGAAGGTGAAGGCGTCCTGAAGAACTACGTCGCTGGCTGCACCGTCGATGCGTTGAACCCGACGCTGCCTGGCGAGGCCGGGTTTCTCGCCCTCGAAACGTTCGCCGCGCCATCGTCGTCGTTCACCGTCGGCGGCGTTCGATATGCGCTCGTCAATGACGGCGTCCAGTGTGACGCGACCCTCGCCCACGAGGTCTTCGTCTTTGTGTTTCCGGGGACCGATCCGCCGACGTCACCGTCGACGAACGCCCAGAGCATCGGCGCCGCCCTCGTGCCAGCCGATCCGGCCCGCACCGAAGGCGTGCTGTCGCTGACCGTCGCTCTGTCCGAACCGTATGTCCTCACGCCCGGTGAGCGCCTCGGTGTCGCCGTACGCCTCAACGACGACGACAACGGTCACTCGTTGTGCCTCGGCATGTGCGTTCAGGACGTGCGCCGCGACGTGTCCTTCTGGAGCAACGCCGCCGGTGAACCCTACGCGTGGGAAGACCTGGTGGGCGGGTTTTCGCTCGGCAACCTGCTCATCGAAGCCACCGCCCCCTGAGCCCCCTCGCTTGGCTCCACGGGCATCGACGCCGACACAAGCCCCCGTGGGCCGCAGGCGCAGACAAGAAGGTCAGTGAGCATGCTCACCGACCACGAGGGATGACTCCCGTTGGTCGGTGCCGCTCGGAGCAAGACACGCGCAAGTCGCCGCGAGCAGCTCGTCGCGCCCACGGCGCTGTCGTCGTGCCGTGCTCCTCCGTTGTGGCTATGTGCCTGTGGCGATGTGCCTGTGGCGATGCGCCTGTGGATCATTCGACGCGACGCCCAGCAGCTGCTGCTCGTGGACGCTCCCTGGTCTTGCGCCGAAATCGTCGACGTGAGCTCACCCGGGTGTGCTTGGTCGGCCTGCGATGGTGGCCGCTTCGACTTCGTTCAAAC
>CAJBHN010000484.1 GCA_903952805.1 uncultured Myxococcales bacterium
GAGGAAGACGCCGAAGTTGTCGCGGCCCACAGGCGCGTGCTGCGGTCCTTGGTGCAAGCGCAGCGACGGGTCGAGCGCCAGTGCGTGCTTCGATGCGAGCCATGCCTCGTCGTATTCGAACGCGAAGATCTCTTTGCCCCGCGACGGCGTCGCGTGAAGTAGCCCCATGCGCGTGGGTCCGTCGAGACCGACCCAGTCGGCGACGACCTCGATGCTGCGGCGTTCAGCGGTCATCGCGTGCCCGCGCGTTCTGGCGCGGCTGCTTGCGCGCCTTCGCGGCGCCGAGTTCCGCGTCTTGCAGCTTGCGGCCGAGTTCGTCGTCGCTCCCGACGCCAGCGAGGTCCTTCTCGAGACCAAGACAGTGCAACACGTTAGCGTAAGAGCCAAGGGTGACGCCGGGCTCGCCGCGCTCGATGGCGCGCAACGTCGGGCGCGTCATGCCGGCACGCTCCGCGACCAAGGATGCCGAGAGTTTCCGCCGCAGACGGGCCAGACGAATGTTCTCACCCAGCTCGGCGAGGGCACGAGCGACAGCGGGGAGGGGAGGTCGGGCCGTTCGAGACATGGATTCTAAGATATCCAGAATGACGGTAAACGGCAACCTTAGCAACCATCAATCCCACCCCGGAGACTGGCCGTTGCCTTATCCCGTGCACTTGGCGCGATTCGACGACTTCGCCTTCTTCGCCCGCTTCGTCGCTGTCGACGCGTCCGGCTTCACTCGGGCGAGCAGCGCACCCAGATCCGTCTCGGGCGATGGGTTCTTACCGGCCCATGCAAGCGCGCTCTTCAGCTTGCTCTTGTAAGGCTCACGCGCCCCCCACGCATCCTTCTCAGGAACGTCGACAACGAAGCGCAGCATGACACCGTCGGGCGCGGGCTCCAACCGGACGAGCCTGCCGGCGAGCGCTTTGCCCACTGACAACTGACCGGTGTCGCCGATGCGCTTGACCGTGGCTCCTCGCCCTGTCCCTCTTGACCGCCAAGAAGTCTGGGTTGGACCGGGCGATGAGTGCGCCAGGGTGAGGAGTTCGTGGGGCAGCGGCTAGTCAATCTCGTGGTCAGATGCTCTTACGAAGACTGGAATAGTGAGGCTATTGCCGAGAACCGTCATGCGAAGGCCACAAAGCGAGCAGTTCTTCGTCTCCCCATGTTGTGGCGAGATTTGCTCCGAACCACATGCAGGGCAGGCGATTGCCCCGACGCAATCTGGAGTTGCTTTGATCGATGTAGAAGTTCCGCCTGATGCACTTCCTGAGACGGATGCCGAACGTCGGACAAAGTCAGACAACACAAGCCCCATATCGAACTTGAGGTAATTGCCTTGAAGCAAGAACTCGGCGCTGCAGGCTGAGCACACCGTTGCGCGCCCATGATCAAGGAAAATGCGCTCGCCGCAGGAGGGACATCGGTATTTGGTCGCCAAGGAGAATCTCCAATCGGGCAGGTTCGAACCAAGAGGCGTATGGGAACCGACATCGTTCCAGGCTCCCTCGGCGGTGTCTAGTACAGCAGATCCGAAGTTCGTACCGGGTTCGCCGACCGTTCAGAAGTCCATGGCCGCAAGCGTCCATCCAAAGCTGTCCACCAGCAACGCCAAGACGTCAGGTGAA
>CAJBHN010000485.1 GCA_903952805.1 uncultured Myxococcales bacterium
CGCCTTCGCCTTCGCCTCCGGGTCGTCGTCCCTGACACCCGCCAATCAACAAGAAGTGGACACAGGCGATCAGTGCGGTGAGATGGGAGAAACGCATAAGGCCTCCAGGCAACGGCCCGAACAGTAGCGGCGTCAGGTGATGGGAGGGCAAGGGTCCACCATCTGACCGATGGGCTGTTTCCCTACATGCCCGCGCGGGCGAAATCGTCCCACAGCGCTTGCACCATGCGCACATAGGCCTGCGTCTCTTTGATGGGAGGGATGCGACCACCCGCGCGTTTGACTCGGCCCGGCCCTGCGTTGTAGGCCGCGAGAGCCACGCGTGGATCAACGAAATAGCGCAGCAGCCAGGCCAGGTAGCGGGTGCCGCCGTCGACGTTTTCCCTGGCGATTGCGGGGTTGACGCCAAGGTCCTCGGCCGTGGCTGGCATCAGCTGCATGAGGCCCGTGGCCCCCACGCGCGACAGCGCATCGACACGAAAACCGCTCTCGATTCCCATCACGGCCAGCAGCAGGGCACGCTCGACTCCGTGCTTGGCGGCCATTTCGGTGGCAAGTCCCAGCACCTCGGCAGGGATGACGGGGAGCGATGCAAAACGCCCCAGGCCGCTGTGGGGGGCATTTTGCTGGCGCAGCGCGATTTCGTCGAATGACCCGACCCAATAGGGTTCCGCGGCAGGGTCGTCGTGGCGGTCCGAAATGATTGGCGTCCCGTCCTCGTCAAACCAAATCCACAGGGGGCGTCCGTCGCCGGGCGGCTGCGCGCTGGCGGACAGCAGGATCAGAAGGGCGGCAGCATGGATCACCGCGCCAAGGTGCCGTGCCCGGCGCTTGGCGTCGACTTCATGACCGGTCCTGCGTGTTCGCCTCGTCGGGCTGTCGTGCGGACGCGCTCGCTTCGATCGCCACCGGCACTGGGTCATTTTTTATGTATATAGCTATGTAGCCTGCCCGCGACAGCCGACTGGGCGTGCCGGGCGCAGCTCCGCGTCCCCGGAAGAGGCCGCGTTTTTGGGGCGGCACCTGTGCCCGCGACGCAGTCCAGGCTGAAAAAAATTGGGCGTCGGCCATTTTCACCTCAGCCTGCTAGATGACTGAGTTCTTTCCACCAGGGATCAGGAGACCCGTCACCATGGCCAATCCAACCGCCACTTTTGACACCAGCATGGGCAGCTTCACCGTCGAGGTCTTCCTCGACAAGATGCCCATCACATCAAAGAACTTTCTCGACCTCGCCAAGAGCGGCTTTTACGACGGCCTGCACTTTCATCGGGTCATCGAGGGTTTCATGCTGCAGTTCGGCTGCCCCTACTCCAAGGACCCGACCAGCTCGCGCGCAGGTACCGGTGGGCCCCCACACGGCACCATTCAAGACGAGCACCGGGAAGACGCGAAGTTGTCAAACAAGCCCGGGACGCTGTCGATGGCCAATACTGGGCGGCCCAATTCGGGCGGCAGCCAGTTTTTCATCAACACGGTGAACAACGACCGCCTCGACTGGTTCACGCCGGGGCCCTCCAAGCATCCGGTGTTTGCCCAGGTGACCTCGGGCATGGAGGTCGTCAAAGCAATCGAAGCGACGCCAACAAACAAGGCGCAGGGCGATCGCCCGGTCACGCCCGTCAAGGTCAACAGCGTCACCGTTGCTGGCTACTGAACCGCCGACCCAGCGGCGTTGACGATGCCGACGAACCCGGACCGCCCTCGGTTGACCCGAGGGTGGTTCGTTTCCCTTGAAAACATTTGCTCGTGACCGGAGAGACCATGCGCGCACCGTTTGCCTTGATGATCGTCGCCGCCTTGTGCGGCAGCAGCGCCGCCTGCGCCAACGGCGAGCTCGAACAGCGGGTCA
>CAJBHN010000486.1 GCA_903952805.1 uncultured Myxococcales bacterium
CGACCAACGGCCTCGACGCCGCCACCATCACGGGCCCGGCCCCCGGCGGTGGCGTCGTTGGCAGCGGCATCGCCTCGGGGGTCAACGCCATCGCCGCCCGCCTGGGCACGCCGATGACGGGGCCGGCGCTGTTGGAATTGCGGCCGGGGATGGTGCCCGACGCCGTCAGCCTGCCGACCGTTCTCAAGGCCATGGCGGGCTCGCCGCAAGCCGACGCCTTGATCACGAACCTGGTCGCCGAGATGAAGCGCGCGTTGGGTGTCGACGTTCCCCCGGCCCTGGTGGCCGCCGCCCGCGCCAACCCCGACCGCGTCGTCGATATGCTGGCGTTGTCGCCCAGGGCCATGCGCGTTGGCTTTGACGCCGTCCACGCCCACCACGCCGTGACGGCAGCGACGGCGTCGTCGTCGACGGCGCCGCCTCCGGCCAACAGCAAATCCCATCAGCTGCCGCTGACGTTCAAGACGAGCACCCTCGCCACCATCGACGTCAAGCGCAGCGCTGGCGACCTCAAGCCGTTGGCCCCGGGCTTGATGCGCGGTGACGTCCCCAGCGTCGCGGTCAGCGATGCGGCGGTGAAGAAGAACGTGGTGTTGGCCGAGATCCTCGACCGCCTCGCCGACAACCCGGGCAAGAGCAAGGCCGACCGCTTCGTCGTCGAGCATCGCGGCTCGCGCTTCACGAGTGTGCCCACCTTCATCGAAGCCCTGCGCCAGGATGGCTACACCGTCGAGGCCAAGATCACGCATCGCGTGGCGGACTTCTTCGCGCTCAAGACCCAGGCCCAAGACGGCTCCATCCTCGACGTGCCGATGGCGGCGATGGTGAAGACCGGGTTCAAGGACGCCGCCGGCAACGAGGCCATCGTGCCGTCGGTGCACTCCGAGGTGGTGTTTTCGATCCGCGCCGGCGCCACCAGCGCCGACCCCAAGCTCGACGGCGACGTCAAATGGTACCAGGGCATGCCCAACACGGGCTTCTTCCCCTGCGACTCGATGCGCAAGTCGACGTGGACCGGTTCCATGACGGCCACCACCCTCGACGACAGCCGCGCCAGCCAGGCCATGGCCTTGTGCGCTGTGCTTGGCGACGTCATCCAAGACGTGAGCGTGGCCAAGAAGCTCGCGATGTCGGGCTACGGCGTCACCGGCGTCTGCAACGACTCCGTCGCCGTCATCCAGCAGGCGATGACGGGCACCATCACCGGCTATCCCCTCTTCATGCGCGACGGCGTGTTGCTCCCCGAGATTGAGACCCGCCTCAAGGACCGCAATCGCCACGATGACGCCGCGCTCAAGACCCTGAAGGCCGCCATCGCCGCCGCCCCTTCCGACGACGTTGCCAACGCGTCGGCTGCGAAGCGGGCGTTGGCGTCGATGCCGTGGGCGGCGGGGCAGGCGCCGTTTGCGTCGACGGAGGCGGCCCGGGCCATCCTCGAGCAGGCCAGCACCGTTGGTGCCTGACCGACGTCGGGCCCTTGTTCAGGCGTCGTCGACAGCCATCGGCCGGCGAGTCAGCAGCGCGGCGATGGCGACGTAGCCAAGGCCTGCGCCGAGGGTGAGGAACTTCACGATCGCCATGGTCGACGCGATGGGCGCGCCGCCGTGGTGGCCGAGGAGGGCCGCCAGCAGCAGGGCGTTTTCGACGGCGTCGGCGAGGCCGCCTGCGACCATGGCCCAGGCCAGCAGCGGGGCGATGGCCGCGAGGCTTCGTCGCCGAGCCTGCAGGGCTCGTCCGGCCCGGGTGACGCCGAAGACGACAGCGGCCGGGTACAAGAGCATGAAGGCGTAGTCGGCGCCGAGGCCAAAGGCACACCACAGGCGCTGGTCTGTCGACATCGCCGCGACAAGCTCGGCGCTGCGTTCCGACGTCATCGCCATCTGCAGGCTGACGATGCCGCCAGGAAGTTCGGGCTTCAGCTGCAGGTCCATCGCCGCCAACCCGGCAAAGACGGCGACCGCCGCCACGGTGCAGCCGAAGGACAAGCGTCGCATAATGAGGTCGTCGACGTCGTCAGCGGGGCCGCGCATCGCGCCGTCATGGCGGGCCGGCCCACGTCAGTCAAACGAGACCACGAGCTGCACACCCGCGCCGGCCGGCGTGAGGCCGTCCTCGCTGCGGGCACTCAAGCTTGAACTCAGCTGTTGGAACGCTGGCACACCTTGATCTGACCACCGTCGGCGACACCAACGCCGGACGGGGACGCTTGGCGGTGGACAGCCTGGCGGTGCGGGTGCGCTTCGAGGTGCTGGTCGAGTGACGATGAGCTCGCCCGTGGCACGGTCCACGACGTCACCGGCCGTCTATCGTTTGGGCGGCAGCTTTTGCAGTTTGCGCTGCAGCGATCGTCGATGAAGACCCAGGCGGCGGGCGGCCTCGCTGATGTTGTCGTCGCATTCTCCGAGCACCTTGTGGATGTACTCCCACTCCTGGCGAGCCAGACTCGGCAGGGTCTCGGTGGACGACGTGGTCAGCGTCGATGTCGACGACGATGTCGACGACGATGTCGACGACGGGGCCGCCAGCGCCGCCAGCACCTCGGCGAGGGCCACCGGCTTTTGCAGGTAATGCACCGCGCCCCGCTTCATCGCTTCGACGGCGGTGGCGACGCTGCCCCATCCGGTCAGCACCACGACGCGGGTGGCGGGGTCGAGGGCGATGAGGCTGTCGACGAGACTCAGGCCCGACGGGCCGGGCATGCGCAGGTCGACGACGGCAAGCTCGGGAGGGTCGGCGCTGGCGTTGATGAGGGCTGATGGCACGTCGTGGGCGCAGCGCACGTCGAAGCCGCGCTCCACCAGTGATTTCTTGAGCCGCTCGCGAAAGACCTCGTCGTCGTCGACGAGCAGCACGCTCTGGCCTTCGTTGGCAGCGTTGGCCGCGGTGGTCGGGGTGGTGGTCGTGCTGCTCATGGTTGGTCCCGAAATGGCAGGGTGACGGTGACAATGGTGCCCTCGCCAGCGCTCGAGGCAATGCGCAGGGTGCCGCCGGCGGCCTCGACCACCGTCGACGCCAGAAACAGCCCGAGTCCCATACCCTCGCCCGGCCCCTTGGTGGTGAAGAAGGGCTCACCGATGCGGGCCAGAGTGGCGTCGTCGATGCCATGGCCGCGGTCGCGGATGACGATGGTGCCGCCGTCGCCGTCGACGCCGCCGTCGACAATGACCTCGACGGCGACGGTCTGACGGTGGCTGGCGTGCAGGGCGTTGTGCACGAGGCCCCGCAAGGCTTGACCCAACGCCCGTCGCTGACAGTGCAGGTGGCGTTGGCCGTGCTGCACGTCGATGTGGACGCCTGACAACCCGGCGCACATGTCAGCGACGAGATCGGCGGCGCTGAGCGGGACCACGGTCTCGCCGCCCGGGGTGCCAGCGTCGGTGGCCAACTGGGCCAACACGGTCTTGCAGCGCTGCACTTCCTGTTGCACCAGGCGCACGTCGTCGAGGGCGGCGCGCGGGGCCGTGCCCTGCAGGGCGAGAGCAAGTTCATCAGCCACCAACGCAATGGTGCCCAGTGGCGTCGACAACTCATGGGCGGCGCCGCCAGCGAGGGTGGCCAGGGCGGCCAGGCGTCGGGACCGTTCCTCAAGGCGGGACAGCTCGGCGAGCTGGACCTCTCTGGCCTCGACGGCGGTGCGCAAGCGGCTGACGAACACGACGATGAAGACGGCGGTCACCAAAAACGCCAGCCACATGCCCCGCACATGCACCTCGAAGCCGGGGCCATGCATCAGGTGCATATGGGCCTCGGCGTCAAAGACCCCGGGCACAAAGAGCACGCCGTACGACGCTGTGGCCAGCACCGCGATGCCAATGGCCCAGCGCGATGGCAGCGCCACCGTCGCGGTCGTGACATGCAGGACATAGAAAAACGTGAATGGGTTGAGGGGTCCGCCAGAGACCGTCAGCAGCAGCGTCAGCAAGATGACGTCGGCGGCGATGGCAGCGCCCACGACGTGCTCTGTCGTCGACGGTCGCAGGCGTTGACGCACCAGCAGGGCCTGCACCATGGCGTTGGACAATGCGCTGATGCCAACGACCGCCATGGCTTGCTGGCTACCCCCACTGTCCATCAGCGCGACGGAGGTGGCGATGACGACGACCTGCGACAACAGCCCCGCCCAGCGCAGCCCCAGCAGCCAGCGCAGCCGCAGCACGACGGGGTCTTCGACGACGGCGGCCGCGGCGTGACCGTGAGAGACAGACAGGGAGCGCGATGGCATGCGGCGAGGCTACCAGTCGACGAGCAGCGTCAGTTCGGCGCGGCCGCCTTCGGTGACGGCACCGCCCGGGGCCACCACGGGCACGCTGGCGGTGGCGGCGACGGCGATGTCGGTGTCGACGTCGATGGTGATGCCTGCTTCGGGGCCGATGACCGCGCGGGCGCCGCGGTCGTGGTCGGCATGGTCGGCATGGTCGGCATGGTCGGCCATCACCGTGTTCGACACCCCGCGCGCCAGCAGTCCGCCGCGCACCGAGACCCGTTGGGTGGCGCGCACGAGGGCCACCAGCCGGCCTTCGACCACCGCGGCGCCGAGGTCGTCGCGCAGGCCCACCAGGGGTGCTGTGCCCGACAGCGAAGCCAACAGCGATACCGTCGAAGACGGCAGCCACACCCCGGTCAGTTGCAGTTGAGGGGCCAGGGCGCCAGCGCCGGGCTGCAACGACGTCGACAGCGGCGTGCCCGAACTCCCCGTCAGCGTCAGGCTGGTGGGCAGGGTGGCCCCCAGGCGGATGCTGGCGGCGAAGCGGGGACCGAAGGTCCGGTCGGTCCAGACCAGGCGCACGCCCAGGGCCGCGTCGCCCAGACCAACGCTGCGACCATCGATGCTGCCGCCGTTGGTGCCGCCGGTGCGGCGCAGCCGCAGCGACAAGGGGACGCTGAGGTCGACGATCACGGCGTCGGTGACGGCGGCCACGATGGTGACGGCGCTGCTCCCGCCCTGCAGCAGCACGTCGCCCAGCGGATCGGCGGTGGTGGTGCTGAACGCCTGTGTCGACAACGCGACCCGCCACCGACCGGCGAAGGGCAATTCGGCGCCCACAGGCAGGGCGGCGGTGGAGCCACAGGCGCAGGCGGCGCACGCCGCCGACGGCGCCGCCCACAGCAGCGTCATCAGCAGCGTCGTCGACAACGCTGCCGACAACGCTGCCGACAACACCGTCGTCAACGTTCGGGTGGCGTGGCGCTGGTTCAGGTGAGCCCCTCGCACAACGTGGCGATCTCGTCGGCGGTGTGGCCTTCGTCCTCGTAGTGCGCCTCGCACTCGGCGAGAGAGGTGAAGTCGCCGGCCTCATGCTCGTGGGTGTCTTCCTCACCGCAGGCGGCGCAGGAGAGCGAAAGCAGCGCGAGCACGTATCGGGTGTTCTTCATGGAGCCCCGTATCGCCAACCCGAGGCACCCCTTCGCTGCGACACAGGGTCGCAGCGGCTGAATGCCGCAAATTCCCCGGTCGGGACCGACGCCGGCAGCCATCTCAGCGTCGACACCACGACGACGGTGCTGCCGGCGCTGCCGGCCATGCCGCAGCGCCAGCTCAGCCAAGCCAGCCCAGGCGCAGCGCCGATACGGTGCCGACGATGACGACGGCCCACAGCACCACACCCTGCACGAGGGGGCGGGGGCCCACAGCGACCAGGGTTTTTCGCGTCAGGCCCGTGCCGATGAAGAACAGCGCCAGCGACAAGCCGTGCTTGCCCAGGTTGGCCAGGCCGTGGCCCACGGCGTGGATGGCGGGGACGAAGGTGGCGGCGGCGGCGGCGGCCAAAAACACCAGCACAAACCACGGCTTCTTGGCCGCCCCGCTGCCCTGCTTCCTGCTCACCAGCACCAACAGGAAGGGCAACGGCAGGATGAAGAGGGCCCGGGCCAGCTTCACCGTCGTGGCGACCTCGAGGGCCGCGGGCGAAAAAGCGCTGGCGGCCCCCACCACCGACGACGTGTCATGTATGGCGAGGGCGGCAAGCAGGCCGAATTGGTGGTCGTCCAGGCCGAGCCAATGCCCCAAGGTCGGAAACGTGAAGAGGGCCACGGCGTTGAGCAGAAAGACGGTGCCGGTGGCGGCGCTCATCTCGTCGTCACGAGCCGACAGCACCGGCGCGCAGGCGGCGATGGCGCTGCCGCCGCAGATGGCGGTGCCGATGGACACCAGCCAACTCGTCGTCGACGGCACTCTCAGCACGGTGCCCAGGGCCATCCCCAGCAGCAGCGTCAACGTGATGCTGACGATGGCGGCGACGGCGCCCTCGCGGCCCGCCTGCAGCACGCTGAAGAGGTTCATGGCGAAGCCCAACAGCACGACCGAGGCCTGCAACACCCACGTCGACAGTTGCTTGGTCTGCTTGGCCCAGGGGTTCGCCAGCGTCAGCGCGAAGGCCACCCCGACCACCAGCCCCACCGCCGGCATGGGTGACGCGAGGGAGCCCACAGCACCGAGGACGAACAGCACGCGCACGACGGTGGGATTCATGACGACCTTGTCTCGCGGCGGGCCGCCGTGGGCAACCCTCATTGTGCGTCGTCGTCGGCTCTGCGCTGATGGGCCCGTGTCATCGTGCACCCCGCCCCCGTCGACGCCGTCGATGCCATCGTCGCCTTTTGCTGGCGAGGTCCCCGCCATGATCGGCGGCGCCTGCGGCCGGTGCGGTGTCGACCATTGGCTGTCTGTCGATCCAGCCCTCGGCCTGGAGGCGCTGGCGGCGTGGTGGCAGGAGCTGTCGTCGTCGTCGTCGTCGTCGTCGTCGTCGTCGTCGTCGTCGTCGTCGTCGATGGCAAGCCGGCTGCTGCAGGCCGGCGGCAAGATGATGGCGGCGCTGGTGGGGTGCAACCACCAGGGGCAGCGGGTGGTGTTGCGGGCCCTGTCGGGTGACCTGCTCGGCGTTGACGACGTCGACGGCTGCGTCCCGTCGATCATCCGCCGCGCCGATACCGCCGAACTCGAGGCCCGTACCCTGGTGCTCATCAAGGCCGCCACGGCCAGGCTGGCGGCCGGTGGTATTGGCGCTGATGAGGTGGCGAAGCTGAAGCAGAGCCGCCAGCAGGCCTCGCGCACGCTGATGGCGGCGATGAACGACGCCGTCACCCTCGTGAACCGTGCCGGTCGCGCAGCGCCCCTGCGCGAGGTCTTCGTCGGCGCCGGCATCCCGTCGGGGACCGCCGACTGCGCCCTGCCCAAACTCCTGCAGCACGCCAACCGCCAGGGCCTGACCGTCCTCGGCGTCGCCGAGGCCTGGTGGGGGCCAGGGCTTGCGATCGGTGATCGCCGTCATGGCCTGCTGGCACAACCCTGCGCCCGTCGCTGCGTCCCCATCCTGGGCTACCTGGTGTGCGATGCCCATTGAGCCGCCGTCAGCGCCGTCAGCAGAGCCCGGGTTGCGGGTCGTGTTCGCCGACGACGTCATCGCCGTCGTCGACAAACCCTCAGGCTTGCTCAGTTGCCCCGGGCGGGACCCGTCGTTGTCGGACTCGGTGCAGACGCGGGTGCCGCGCGTGTTTCCCGGGGCGACCGGTTCCATTTTGGCCCACCGTTTGGACCAGCCGACCTCGGGGCTGATGGTGGTGGCGTTGACGCCAGCGGCGCATCGGGCCCTGCGTCTGCAGTTTGAGGCCCGCACGGTGCACAAGCAGTACGAGGCCGTGCTGGTGGGGCGGGTCGTCGGTGACGACGGCGTCATCGAACTGCCGTTTCGCCTCGACGTCGACCACCGCCCCCACCAAATCTACGACGCGATCCACGGCAAGGTCGGCGTCACGCGCTGGCGCGTGCTCGAACGCTGGGACGACGGTGACGGCGACAACGCCCGCACCCGCGTGGCCTTCGAACCCCTGACCGGTCGTACCCACCAACTGCGCGTCCACTCGGCTCATCCGCTCGGGCTGGGCTGCGCCATCGCCGGCGACAACCTCTACGGCGACCCCACGTCGGCGCCACGGCTGCTGCTGCACGCCCGCCAGTTGTCGTTCACCCATCCCGTCAGCGGCGAGCCCCTGACGTTTCAGGTCGCGCCGCCGCCGGTGTTTCAGCGCGGCGTCACGACGTAACGACCATCGCCGGCGACCCGCACCGTCGGCACCCGCCGGCTGGCCTCGAAGGCCCGGTAGCCAGCGGCCAGCTCCGTCCACAGCAGGCGGTGGTCATCGCCGGGTGTGGAAGCCAGCAGCGCCTGCAGACCGCGCTCGTCGAGGGGACGGGGAAAGATATGGATCGGGACCGTGCGCTTGCCAAAAACCTCGGCGACAAGAACATACACCTCTTCGATGGGTTCGTCCTCAATCGGGATGCATCCGATGGTCACACAATTGCCATGCACCATGATGTCGCCGCCCAGCGCGGCCGACGAGTTCAGCTGTCGGCCCCGAATTCGATCTGATGCATTGGGGTAATCAACTCGCAAAGACAGATGATATGATGAGTACGGATTTAATGCCGAGACCGTATAAAATCCCTCGGGCACTTGCAGGTCCCCTTCGCGGCGCTTGGGTCCAAGAGAGCCCGACCGTCGACACACCGGATGCGTCAGCACCTTCGCCAGGGGCTGCCGACCATCGCCGGCCCACACCTCGACGGTGCCGTGGCTGCGGCCGTCGTCGCCGGTCTTGAAGGCGCGGACGAAGACCTCGCCGGGGGGCCAGGCCACGCCCGCTGTCGCGCAGGCGTCTTGCAGGCGCGAGCCCAGGCGGGCGCGGGCGGCGGCGACGCGGTCGGCGGGGCCGGTGGCGTCTTTGGCGCGCGAGACCGCCAGCTCCAGAAAGCGACGGCCCCCCACGACGGCCGAGACGGCGCCGACGCCGACGATGGCCATCCCCAGGTGCAGCAGCTGTCGGCGATAAACGTGGACCATGGCGAGAGACAAGCAGACTGCGGCGGAAATGGCCAAGAACGACGGCCGTCGGAAAAGACGTACCCAGCGATCCAGCGATCCCCTCACGCAAGCGTGGTATTGAGCCGGATGCTGAGTGAAGCCCAGGGCTGCGCCATCCTCGCCGACGTCTTCCAAGCGAGGGGCTACACCATCGCCCGCGACGTCGACTTCGACGAAGACGGCATCTCGTTCAACATCGACGGCTGGGACGCCGCCGCTCGCGTCGGCTTCGAGTTTCGCACCAGCGAAGCCGGCGACAAGGATGACCTCACCGTCGACGAGTGGGCCCTGTTGGCGGCGGCCATCGAGCGCGGCGAGCTGTACGTCTTTGTCATCGACGATGTCACCGTCGTCGACGAAGCCGATCTGCGGCTCTACGCCGATCGTTTCCTCGCCGAGGTGGCCGTGCGCCAGGCCGCCACCCGGGCTCGCAAGGGCTCAGGTCGGCACGCCACGCGGGGCACACGATGACCATGAGGACCCAGCAGGTGCTGCACCAGATCGAAACGCGTATGCAGCAGGCCAGCCTGGAGATTGAGCAGCTCCATCGCCTGCAGCGCAGCATCGGCGCCGACGTCGCCCGTCAGGACCACGAGCTCGACGACGCCTGGGGCCACCTCGCCGAAGTGCTGGTCCCGATCCTCGACGTGGCCTCGCTTGATGCCCTGGCCACGCGGCTGCGTTTGCCGGCGGTCGCTGCCCAAGCAGTCATTGCCCGCCGGCAGGCGACGTTGAGCCAGGCCACCACTCGCCGCGTTGAGCTCCTGGCCGATCCGCGGCTGCGCGACGCCGAGGCCATCGAAAACGAAGTGCAGATTCGCCTCGCCGAACTCGACGAGGCCATGGGGCCGCTGCGGACGTCGACGTCAGCGATGGAGTCGACGCCGTATTTCATGGAACTGCTGGCCCATCGCTACGGCACCGACGAATACACGATGCGTTTCTGGCAGCTCGGCTTCTACACGCATTGGAAAAACGCCGACCTCATCGTCGCCGCCTTTGGTCCCCGCAGCGGTGCCGTCGATTTCAAATCCCTCGCCGCTCGCTATGTCAACGAAAAGACGGCCCTCGACGAGCTGCAACGGGGCCGCTCGGCGCTGCTTGCTCGCCGCCAGCAGCTCAACCTTCTGCAGAGGGAGTTGGCCGAGGTCGACGCCAGCATCAACGACGTCGACAGCGTCACGTTGCAGGCCGTGCGGACCCGGGTGGTTGATCATCTGCGACCGCTGGATGAAGCGACGTTGGTGGCCATGTTTGCCAGCCACGATGAGGGCCTGCTGGCCTGCAAGCGCATCATCGGCATTGGCAAGAAGAAGGCCTATTTGTCGTCGCTGGAGCAGGAGCAGGTGAAGGCCGGTTTGGAGGAAATGCAGGCCACGAGCGCCAAGCTCGCCCGCACCCGCACCAAGCTGACGCGGAGCAAGTATTTCAACGTGCCGTGGCCCGACGCGGAGGTGCAGCGCCTGGTGGGGCCAGACCGCCGCGAACGGTGGGGGAAACGTCGAGAACGCATGGGTCAGACCCGCACCCACATCGTCGAATTCCATCACTATGAACGCTGGAATCCGGCAGCGGATTTCCTGTGGTGGGACGTGATGAGCGACGGCCGCCTCGACGGCAATTTCATCCCCGAGGTGCGCGCTCGAGGCCCGGTCCATCAGGCATTTGTCCCAGACGTCTCGCCCACCGATTGGCGCGATGACCGCAGCTTCGATGCGTCCTGAGTCGCCATCGTCGTCGTCGCTGCGCGATCCCCCTCGTGGTCAGTGTCATCGGAGCCCTCGCCCATGGATGTGAAAAAACGCATCTCGTTTCTCTCCTACGCGGTCAACGGCGCGGGTGTCGGCCACGTCGTGCGACAAGTGGCGATTCACAAATGGCTTCGTCGCCTGTGCTCCGCTGGCAACATCAAGAGCGAGCATTGGTTTCTCACCACGTCGGAGGCCGACGGCCTGGTATTTCGCGAGGGATTCGCCGCATTCAAGTTGCCCTCCAAGACCATTGTCGAGGCCGCCGGCATCGACAAACTCGCCTATCTCGCCATGGCGAAGCAGTGGGTCTGGACCAGCATCACGGTGCTGCGCCCCGATGTGCTCATCGTCGACACCTTCGCCGAGGGCAGTTTTCATGAATTGCCCGCGGTCCTCGATGTGGTGGGCACCTCGGTGTTGGTGCAGCGGCCCGTCAAAGACAGCTTCGCCCTGCGCCCGGGCTATCTGAGCCTGTTGCAGGCCTACGATCGGGTCATTGTCCCCGAGCACGAAGATGACGTCCCGCAGCTGCGGGAGGTGATGGGGGTCCAGTCGTCGCGGCTGCGCTTCGTCGGCCCCGTGGTGCGCGCCGACACCTTCGCCGCTTTCAACCGCACCACCGCTCGTCAACGACTCGGCGTCGCCCCCGATGCCCGCTGCGTCCTGGTCACCGGCGGCGGCGGTGGCGACGACACCATCGACGCCCTCTTTGACGCCGTCGAGGCCGCCGTCGGCAGCGACGAACGTGTGCATCTGGTGTTGGCCGCGGGGCCATTGTTTCGCGGCCGCCCCCGCCGTGGTCCACGGCGCACCATGTTTGTCGACCATGACCTCGCTGAACACGCTGCCGCCTTCGACGTCGCGGTCAGCGCCGCCGGCTTCAATACGATTCACGAGTTGTTGCTCTTTGGCGTGCCGCTGCTGGTGGTGCCCCAGGAAAAAATCGCCGACGACCAGGGGGCCCGGGCCCGTCGCTATGCCGAGCGCGGCGCCGTTGTCGTCACCAGCCGACACGACCTGGGCAATGACCTGCGGGCCTTGCTCAACGACGAGCCCCGCCGCCAGGCCCTCAGCCGGGCCGCCCGTGACGTCATGCCGGAAAACCACGCCAAAGACGCCGCCATCGCCATCTTGCAAACCCAGCTGCCGCCGTCGTTGGCCGCGGCCCTGGCCCGCCTGGTCACCGATGACGTCGTGGAGGCCACCGTGGCGCTGGGCGCCGAGCTCAAAGATGTCGTCGAGCTCGCGCTGGCCCTGGCTGGTCACCGGGACCTCGCGGGTCTGGAATCGCTGCAGGTGCAGCGCGCTGTCGAACTCTGTCGTCGGACGGAGGCATCGCCGCTGGTGTTGGTTCAGCTCGCCGAGCAACTCGACAAGAAGTGGCATGTCCACGACCTCGACGCGCAGCTGGTGGCTTTGTGTGGTGGGGCCATCAGCGGCCAGCACCACGCCGTGGTGGAGTTCTTGAAAGCCTGCACGCCCGAACGCCACGTCGACGCCGCGCTGCTGATTGATGCCCTGCAGCAGGCGGCCCTGCGGCTGTCATTTTCGGGGTTGGGGCTGTCGCAGGCGCTGGTCGGTTTCAAGACCACGCGTCCACCGGGCCCGGTGCTCGTGCAGCAGGCAGGCAGTGTGAATGCCGCCCGGCTGCAGGTGAGCGTCAATCGATGACAACGAAGGCTCGCCTGCAAGACCTGCGTGCGCAGCGGGTGACGATGGGTCCCCAGACCCTGCACATCGACGTCACCAATGGCTGCAATACCAATTGCGTCACCTGTTGGGACCACAGCCCCCACCTGCACCAGGCCAGAAGCAGCGCCTGGAAAAGACAGAGGGCGGACCCCGCCGCCATCGCCGCCTTGCTCGACGACGTGCAATCTCTCGATACCGACGCCGGTGGTCTGCAGGCGGTGATTGTGTCGGGCATGGGGGAGCCGTTCACCCATCCGGCCATCTACGACATTCTGGCGGATATCAAGCGTCGGGGGCTGCACACCACCATCATCACCAACCTGGTGGCCGCCGACGTCGATCGCGTCGTCGACCTTGGCGTGGATGCGTTGTTGGTGGGCGTGCAGGGGGCCAGCGAGCAGAGCTACTTGGCGTTTCACCCGAACTTTTCGCCCTGGCATTGGGCCACATTGCAGCAGCAATTGGCCGTGCTCGCCCGCAGTCCGGGCATCACGCACAAGCAGGTGCAGGTCATTTGCCGTCACAACGCCCACGAGTTGCCGGCAATGGTGCAACTGGCCCACGACACCGGCGCCGACCAGGTGAATTTCAAATTGGCCAGTCTGCGCCACGGCACCGAAACCGTCGCCCTCAGCCCGCTGCAGCGACGTCAATTGCTCGATTCGGACATTGCCGCCGCGCATGGGGTCAGCAGCCAACACTCGATGCCCACCAACCTCGGGGTCTTTGCCGAGCAGCTGCGGCGCATGGACCAGGGCGCCGGCGCGGATACCGACACCGACACCGACACCGCTGCCATCGACGAACTCGGCTGCTTCCTCGGCGGATTCTACAGTCGGGTCACCGTCGACGGCACGGTGCTGTTTTGCTGCAACACCGAGGTCGAAATCGGTTCGTTGTCGGTGCTGCCGTTTTCGTCGTGGTGGCGGAGCGCGCGCTGGGACTATTGGCGGCGTCGCATGCGCCAGGGTCGCTATCTGCAGAGTTGTTTTCAGTGCGGCAAGGTCAACCAGAACGACAAGCTTTCCCAGCGCTTCCGGGAGACCTTCGGTGAACAGGCCTGGCTGGAGGTCACCGGCCGCGGCGGCGAGCAGCGTCCCACCGTCGAGCCCGCCCCCTCGCGGGGAAGGCCCCGTGGCAGCCGTGGCTTGAGGGTGCTGCCATGAAGGGGCTGCCCGTGCTGCACAATGGGGCCCGCGTCGACGTCGGTGCCGGCGCCAACCTCGGCGCCGATGTCGGTGTGGCCTTTGACGCCGAGCTCGGGCCAGCGCCGCCATGGGCCCACCAGCCGACGGTGGAATGGCAGGTGGTGGGGCAGTGCAATTATGATTGCTCCTATTGCATTCAGAGCAAGAAGCACCGGGTGGGCATTCCCGCCGATGCGGCACTGCGGGGGGCCATCGCGTTTTTCGCCCGCTTGCCCACCGAGGCGGGCCCGTGGGAAATCAAGACCACCGGTGGCGAACCGTTCAGCTTTCGGGGATTTCTCGATGTCGTCGTCAATGGGCTGATGGACGACACGCCCCATCGCCTGAGCACGTTGACCAATCTGTCGGCACCGCCGGCGACGTTGCGCCGCTTTGCGGCCCGCACCCGGGGGCGTTTGTCGGTGGTGTCGTCGAGTCTGCACCTGGAGCACACCGAGGTGTCGGCGTTTCTGCAGCGGCTGGACGTGCTGCGCGACGCGGTGGATGACGAGGTGCGCATCGTCGTCAATTGCGTATTGGTACCCGATCGATTGGCGGCGTCGCGGAGCAGCGCAGAGTCGGGCAGGCCCAGGTAGATCTGGTGGCGATGCATTCTTTCTCTCTCTCTCTCTC
>CAJBHN010000487.1 GCA_903952805.1 uncultured Myxococcales bacterium
CGAGCCACTGCATCGTGACTCGCCTAAACTTCAAGACCAAATCGTCCAATGTTGGGTTCGTGAACGCCAGTTTGACCGGGCTGCGGAGGCTCGGGACAAACTGGTTAAAGCTTATGCCATCGGGACACCCTGGGCTCGCCGCTTCGCAAACGACGCCGAAGCCTTGAAGGCCGCTGAAGACTTCGGCCGCTCAAATCTCTACGGCGCAGCGCTATATTATCATCAGCAGGCTTCGAGTTACTATGAAGCAAGTCGCACTGAGTTGGCGGAGCAGTATTTTAAATTGGCGTCCTCTTCGTACCAGGACTACTTAAATCGCTACCCTCACGACAAGAATGCATACGAGTTTGGCTATTTTCTAGCTGAGACTTTTTACTACTCTGGTCGGTTTGGTGATGCTGTGGCGCAGTATGAGAGGATCCGCGATTCGACCGCTGGATCGAAGTATCGTGCTGAAAGCGCATTGAATGCAGTGTATTCGTACGAGGAGATAATCGCGGCCGGCCTCAGAGACGGGTCACTGCAGAAACTGGAGATTTCTGCCGACGCGTCCCGTCAGGATAAGCCGCCTGAGGCAATCCCAGAGTTGCGGGAAAGATACATCGCCGCCATCGATAAATTTCTCATAGGCGGGTCTGAGCACGACAAGGCTCCAGCGTTTGGATACCGGGCAGGCGAAGTGTTCTACACGTACGGTCATTACCCTGAGGCGATTCGCCGCTTTCGGGTTGTCGTTGATCGTTACCCTGAAACTGCTCCCGCTCGCCTGGCGGCAAATTTTATCCTTGATGACTTGATGGCTCGCAAGGACTGGAAGGCTGCAGCTGAAAACGCTGCTATGTTCAGTTCCAAAAATGTTGGTGGTGACGACGTGGATCGCTTTAAGGTGATTCAAGGTGGCGCCCGCTTCAATATCGCCAAAGAGACGCTGGAGTCTGGGGCGAAGTCTATGGATGAGGGGAGGATTGCTGAAGGTATCGCCTTGCTTGAAAGTGGCGCCGAACAGTACTTGCAGCTGCTTTCCGAGGACCCGAAGCGCGAGACCGCCGATATTATGATGTATAATGCTGCGTTGTCGCTTGAGAAGGCGCGTCGGCCGCTCAAAGCAGCTGAACTCTACGAGCGTCTCTACGTAGAGTACCCTACGTCCGAAAATGCCCCAGAAGCGATGTTTCGCGTGGCAAACAAGAATGAGCAAGCCTTCAACTTCGACAAGGCTGTCGCGACGTATTTGGCATTGGTAAAGAAGTACCCTGATTCGAAGCGCCGAGCCGACGCACAGATTAACGCAGCCTTGGCGCTGGAAGGTCAGCAGAAGTATGCTGAGGCCGCGACGGAGTTCGAAAGGTATGCCACGCTCTTCCCTGCTCAAGACGATGCTCCTGGGGTGTTCTTTCGTGCGAGCCTTGTACACAAGAGGCACGGAAGCGACGCCGCCGAGTCAGCCGTGTTGAGACGCTTCATTGATCGCTTTGGTGCGACGTCGTCGCAAGCCCCGAGGGTGGTTGAGGCTTGGGCGCGCCTTGGAGATATTGCTGCATCCCAGGCGAGCAAGAGTCCGGCCGCCAAGAAGGTTGCGGTGGCTGCCTACAAAGAAGCAGTCGCACGCGGGCAAGGTAACGAACTTGCTTCCCCCTTTGCCGCCAAAGCAGCGTTCGCGTTGGCCGAAGATGAATATGCTGCATACGAGCGGATGAAGATTGTCAGCAGGACTTCCAAGGCTCAGGTCAAAGAGTTGGAGGCCAAATCTGTCAAGTTGACGGCGGTAGAGGACACCTACAAACGGATCATTACCACCTACAAGACTGCCGAGTGGTCGCTTGCGTCCCTGTACAAGATAGGCTCACTGTATGACAATATGCAGCGCGTCGTGTTGAAATCGCCTTGCCCTGATGACATAAGGGCCCAATACGGTGATGCCGGGTGCGATGAGTATGCGACCGCAGTGGAGGATAATGCCTTCAATGTATCGCAGAAGGCTGTGGCGAATTACCAGGTCGCGTACAATAAAGCGATCGAATTCAGGCTTGCAAACGACTGGACCAAAAAGACGCAGGAGGCCTTGAATCTCCTGAATCCTGAGGCTTGGCCGATCGACAAGGTTCCGTTGTCACCCACTGGGGACGGGGGAAGCGCTACAAGTCTGCCAATTATTTTGCCTGATGGGGGGGCTCCCGACCTCAGGGCTGTTGGGCTGGGTCCGGCCGAGCAGCAGGTCCAAGGCGGTGGTAATTGAAAAACGTATCCTCGAAAAGCGCTTGGGCGGTGGGTTTGGTGTTGTGCGGGTCTTGTGCGACCTCTTCGAACATCATTCCCGAGCAAGACTCGTCACAGGAGTCCATCTCGGCACCTCCCATCGTCGTTGCGGATCTGCCACCCGATACAAACATCCCGGCGAGGCCCGAGGCTGAAAACGTCACTACTGAAAAGACGGGAGACCGTACAGGCGATGGTATCGATGATGAAAATTGGCTGCCACGCAACGATACCGCTGCCTACAAGGCATTCATGGAGGCGACTGCGCTGGTCCGTGGCAATCCTCGTGGGGCGATGGAAGGATTTGTGAAGGCGGCTGCCGGGTCTCCAGGCTTTTACGCGGCTTGGTTCAATGCAGGTGCTGCTGCAGAAGCGGCTGGAGACCTTCAGGCTGCGGAAAAGTACTATGTTCAAGCCCTGAAGGTTCGTCCGGATTACGGCTTGGCCTTAACAAACCTGGAGGGTTTGCTTTCGGCTACGAGTCGGGACGCAGATGCTCAGCGCTTGGTCGAGGAAGCACTGAGGCTCAATGCCGACAAAGCAGGCCCTCACGTGGCGGCTGCGTTACGCTCCTTGCGTCGGGGAGACCTCATGACGGCAGAACGTGAGGCCCGTGATGCGGTCAGAAAAGACGAGCGCAACGTTCCTGCTATGCTGGTCATGGCTCAAATTTTCCGCCTGCAGGGGCGTCTTGACACTGCTCGTTTTGCTGTTGAAAACGCGCTCGCTCTTGAGCCCGGCAACGCTCTCCTGCATGTTGAGCGGGGACGTGTGTTGCAAGCGCAAGGCGACCGCAAGGACGCGCTCATCGCCTTTGAGCGTGCCGCTCGCCTGCAGCCCACAATGCCTGATGCACTGGACCCATATGGGCGACTTCTGCTCGAAGCCGGCTTGTCGTCTGATGCTCTCCAGGCTTTTTTGGTCCTCTCCCGCCTGCGACCGAAAAGCGGCGCTGCCCAAGTGCTCCTCGCAAATGCCCTGCGAGCGACTAAAGATTACTTGGGTGCGGAAGCAGCTTACAAACAAGCATTGGTCTTGGAACCTGATCTGCACGACGTCCATTTCAATCTTGGAGTCCTTTACATCGACAACGGCGTTGGCGACCCTGACGAGTTGGTCCGTCTTCAGCGCGGCGTAGCTGAACTTCGGCAATATGAGGAGCGAGCTCTGCCTGATGCTGCCACGAAGGCTCGATTGTTGGATTATTTGGAGAGTACGGACAAGCGCATAGGTCGCGAGGCAAAGCGGCGTGAGCGCGACCAGAAGCGTAAGGCGGACGATGCGAAGAAGTCGGGGGGAGATCCTCAGGCTGGTGCGGCGTCCGAGGCGCTCCCGAAACCGCCAGTTGCTGCTGCCGAGGTTGTGAATGGTGAAGATTAGAAGTTGCCAGCGACAGATTGTTGACGCATATCTGCACCGCACACGGAGGCTGGCGTTGAGGCGAATTATTGTAGTGTGTACTTTATTTATGCTGTTGGTTGCCTCCGCTGCGCAAGCACAGCGGAAGAAGATTACCCTCGACGACCTTGTGATCGAGGGCAATGTTCAGAAGCCGGAAGCGTTCTTTATCTTGCCTCGTTCCAACCTCAACGTTGCCGACCTGCAGCGCAGGGAGGACTTGAAGGCCAAGATCATTGAGGCTGTGAGCCACGCGCCGTTCTAGAGAGTGTTCTGCGCTTCCAGATGAAGCGCTTGTCTGTCAATGTGTTTCAGACGACGAGGACCAACGGGTCCGCTGATTTGGGAGGTCTTGACATGGATGCTGCAGTTCTGTTTTTCAAGTCGGGCGGCTTGTGGATGCTTCCGATCGCATTCACATCGTTCTTGGTTATGGCAATCACGCTTGAGCGGGTTATCTTTGTGGTGTTCAGGTTGAACCTGAATGGTGAAGCGTTCATGACGCAAGTGTACAAACTTGTGATGGCCAACAACATCGACCGGGCCATTAAACTATGTAACGCCGCCCCGAACGCTGCTCTGCCGCGGGTAATCAAGGCTGGCCTTACTCGAGCAAACAAGGGTGAGGTCGAGATTCAAAATGCAGTCGAAGAGGCTATGCTTGAAGTGATGCCACAAATCACCAAGAGAGCCGGTGTCTTGGCCTCCCTTGGTTCCCTGGCCACCCTCTTGGGCCTGCTCGGTACCGTCATGGGTCTCATCGGAGCATTTCGCGCTGTCGCGAAGGCTGATCCAGCGCAGAAATCTCAAATCCTTACGGAGTTCATTGCTGAAGCAATGAACTGTACGGCGTTCGGCCTGATGGTCGGCATTCCGTCGCTTTTCGCCCACTTGTTCCTGTCAGGTATGGTTAAGAAGATAACCGACGAGATCGATATGTATTCCGTTCGCCTCGAGAATCTCCTCATCAACCGTGGCAAGGGCGTTGAGACCGGCGAGTGACGAAGGTCGCTAGCGTTCGTTAACGCTTGTGAGGAGTAAACATGGCAAAGCGCAAGCCTTCAGAACGGTCACATGGTCACGCACCTGGTGGAGAGGAGCCTCTCGATCTGGATGTGACCCCGTTCTTGAATATTTTGTTCATGCTCATTCTGAGCATCCTGGCCATGACATCGTGGACCCAGTTGGCGATGCTGAATGTTGCTGCGCCACAAATTGGCGGAGGAGGCGGCGATGGCGGTGCTGCGCCTCCTCCGGATGAGGCATCTGCGCTCAACTTGACAGTTTTCGTGCTTAAAGAGGGTCTCAATATTGGCGCGTCGGGCGCAACTCTTGACGGTAATAGCGAAGCGAGGCCAGGACAGACGCTTATTCCGATGGTGTCGAAGGACGGCCAGCCGACCTACGACTACAAAAAGCTTCAGGAGAGGCTTATTGAGATCAAGAAATCTTTTACCAGTGAAGAATCAATGATCATCAGTGCTGATGGCACCGTTCCTTATGATGTGGTCATTAAAGTGATGGACGCCGCGAGGCGCTCTCCCGATGGTCGCATTCTTTTTCCCGCAGTGGCGTTTGCCGCTGGCGTGGTTGGTTGAGGTGCTGTCGTGACTGAAACAACTGAGAGCATCGGTGATGGAAGCGCTCCGTTTCCTGGGTGGGGTGCCGGTGGTTCCTCATCCAAGCGGAGGAAAAGCGTGCGGGGCCGGCGACCACCCGAGCACTTCGCAACAATCTCGATTACGTCACTGACCGATATGGTGACGGTCCTTCTTGTGTACTTGCTCAAGACATTTGCCACGAGCCCTATCGAGATCAAAGACCCCAGTCTGGAGTTGCCCAGGTCGGTCTGCAATCCAGCACCAGGGAGTGGCGCGAAGGAGCGCGAAGGTGGCCCTCCGCCGAGAGATGGCTGTGGCGAGATACAAGAAACGACGATTGTCATGGTAACGGGGCCCAAAAAAGGCAGGACGCCACGGATTGCCGTCAACAGCGATGCCATTATTGAGATGGATGTTGCAACGTATCGTGTGCCAGAGCAGTTTAAAGACCCTCAGTCTGGTGGTTGGGTCATCATACCTTTGCGTGATGCCCTGAAGCGAGCCAAAGAAATCAAGGAAATCTCGGCACTGCGTGACGGAAAACCGTTTGACGGTAAGGTTGTCATCTTGGCTGACAAAGACACTCCTTATCGCGTGCTATCTGAGGTCCTGGTGACCTGCGGGGAGTCGGGCTTTGCCGATTTTCGCTTCGCGGTGATCAAGCCCGATTAACAGACGGAACCCTTCGGGGCCCATTGGTGTCAACCCTTTCGGCCATGTGTAGAGGTCGAAGCCGCAAGCAGGAGTTACCGTGTCAGACCCAGGAAGTAATAGCGCCCTTGGAGAGAAAGCCCTCCGCATAGGCGTCATCCAGGGTGCTCGTGTCATCGAGGAGCGAATCGTGCTCAAACGTGAGCCGATTACCTTTGGCACGGGCGAGGGGAACTCGTTTTCCTTTGCGTCGTCGGACTTGCCAAAGTCCATGGTCGTTTTTGACGTCAAAGATGGTGAGTACGTCCTCGTTGTGACGGATACCAGCAATGGTCGGCTTGAGGAGGCAACGGGGAAGACCGACTTTGCGACCCTGCGTTCAAAATCCCCGGCGACAGGTGGGGTTTGGCGCGTACCGATGTCGGGAAACGCCAAGGGCCGCATTCGTATTTCCCCTGAAGTGACGGTTTTGTTCCATTTCGTGGTCCCACCACCCGCAGCGTTGGCAACGGCCATGCCTCCGGATGTCCGTGGGGGCATGCTGAAAGCGTTTGAACCGATTTTTACGGCGGTATTGACCGCGTCGTTCTTGGTGCACCTCGTCCTCGGGCTATTCGTCAGGATGACAGATCCTCCCGAACACAGCGGAGTCGACGATCTGCGGGAACTGGTTGAACGCATCCAGCCCCCTCGCGTAGAGGTCAAGCCGGTAAACGTGGCGCCCAAAACGACAGCGGATACTCCGAAGACCGGGCCTGGCCCCGCCGAGACGACGACCGCCACCAAGGGGGGCGGCGATAGCGGCGGCGAAGCCACCCCCTCCAAGGGTGAAGGTAAGGGGACTGGCGGAGGCGGCGGAATCGGCGACCGTGATGCGATCCGGGCCGGGATCGCAGGGAAAGGGATCCTGCAGCTCATCGGTGGGCGAGGTGGCGGCGATGGCGGCGGTGCCGTCGGCAGTGTCTTTGGTGCTGGCAGCGGCATCTCCGATGATATCGGTGGCGCTCTTGCCGGAACCGCCGGTGTCGGCGTTGCCGGCGCAGGGGGCGGGGACGGCATTACCCGCCGTGGAACCGGCGGTGGGGGCGGTGGAGGTGACGGGACCGGTGGCGCCGGCGGTGGAGCGATTGGTATCGGTGATCTCAGGACCGGTGGTGGCGGCACCGTCGATACCGGGGCCAAAACGGCTGCACGAGTCGTTGCTCGCGTCCGCGCAGAGGACATCGAGGCCGTTGACGGACGCATCGACAAGAAGTCTGTCGCTGCCACCATCCGTCGTCGCC
>CAJBHN010000488.1 GCA_903952805.1 uncultured Myxococcales bacterium
CCAGGCGCTTGTGCAGACGCTTGAGGCGATCGTGCTCGCTCTTGAGGCGGGCCCGCAGCGTCGTCAACGCGGGGTCCACCGTCGCCGCCGATGTCAGCGGCTTTGCCGTGGTGGCTGCAGCACCTTCGCCGCGCAGGGCAGGGGCTCGGCGTGGCGGCTCATACAGCCGTCCCCGTCGGGTGTCGCGCTCGTCGCTTGGCCGGCCGGCGGGCGACGAACCCAGGATGCGGGCGCCTTCGGTGGTGGTGGCCAACAGGAACCAGCGGGGTTCACGGGCGTCGGTTTCGACGACGATGGTACGACCGCCATGCCCCGAGCTGGCGATGCGCAGCCAGATCAGCCCCTTGCTCGTGTCGATGTCGACGGCGCTGAGGATGCCGGGCAGCAGCTCTTTGCGCAGCATGCCTTGCAGGCTGATGTCGAGGTCGGCCTCTTCGGCGCGGGTGGGGCGGCCCTCCACGACGTCGATGGCACCGTGGTCGATGGTCAACCAGCGGCGACAACCGCCAAAGACCTCCAACACGGCACGGCCGCTGCGATCGACGACGACCTTTTGCAGCTTGGCCGGAACAAGGAGGGAGCGGTCGACGAGTGGAAGATCAGTCATCTGGCGCCGTCTGGTGTGTTGTGGAGCGACGCGACCCTCACTATCACTCAGCGCCCGCCTGCGGATCGGCGTCCGTTGCCGTTGCTGTCGACCGACCAAAGCCCCCCCACCCAAGACGCGCCATCATGGAACTGAACCTCCCCGTCTTCGACGACAGCCACCGTCAGATGAACGACAAGGTTCGTCGCCTGTGCGAGGAGCGCCTGGCAGTGCTCGCATCGGGAGAACTCGAGGACCCTGATGCCGTCGCCGTCGACTACATCGCGCTGCTGGGCCAGGAAGGCTTGTTTGATCCTGCCCTCGGTGGGGCCCTCGAGGGTGACGCGCCCCGACCAGAGTTGCGCGCGCTCTGCGTCGTGCGGTCGTTGCTGGCCCGCACCTCGGGGCTGTGCGACGGCGCCTTTGGCGCGCATGTGCAGGGCCTGTATCCGATCGCGCTGTGCGGCAACGAGGACCAGCGGGCCATCTACCTGCCCGGCATGGCCTCGGGGCAGACCGTCGTCGCCGTGGCCCTGCTCGATGGTGACGTTCCCTGTCTCGTGACGCCCACGGAGGGTGGGTACGTGTTGAGCGGTGGCAAGCAGCTCGTCCCGCTGGCCCCGATTGCGGGTCAGTTCGTGGTGCTCGCCCGTCATCGTTCGTCGTCGCCCAGCGAGGTGCCTCGCTACTCGATGTTTGTGGTGCGCGCCGATCACTGCAAGATCACCCGCGAGGCCTTTGTCTCGCCATTGCCGGTTGGCGCCGTCAGCTTCGACAACGTCGAGGTCGACATCGACGACCGCCTCGGTGGCGAGGGCCAGGGGCTCATGATCGCCCAAACCTCCCTCGACATGATGCGCCTGCCTGCGGCCGCTGCCTGTCTCGGCATCGCCCGTCACGCCCTCAACGACGGCGTCGCCGTTCTGCTCAAACGCGGCGTTTCCGGTCGCCCCCTGCGTGAGCAGCAGGCGGCATTGTTTCGTCTGGGTGACGCCGTCACCCAGGTCGACGCGGCCTTCAGCCTGGTGCAAAACGCCGCCTATCGCCGGGACACGACGACGTCACGGGAGTCCAAGGGCACCACCATGGCCCGCCAACTGTCTCAGGATGCGGCCGAGGCGGCGTGCCTGGCGGTCTCTGACCTCATGGGCATTCGTGGACTGACGGCCTCCGACCCCTGGACCCGCTTGCTCGCCGAGGTCCGGGCCCTGCGTCTGGAGACCGAGTTTCTGGAAAACGCGCGCACGGTCGTGGCCCACAGCCTCATCGCCAGCGTCGAAGCCGACAAGAAGCGCAGCGCGGCTGGTTGACGGCGTCACCGGCGCGCTCGTGAAACGCGCCGGTGCCGGTGAAGCCTCGGTCTGCAGTCGAGCGCAGGCGCGGCAGTTACACATAAAGCCCTGAAAAGCCTGCTGAATCTGTCTCCGGGGCCGGCATCGCTGCCCGCGGCGCCGCGGCTTGGTCAGCTGACGTTCAAGACCTGAAAGAGCCGGCAGAAGTCCTCGACCGCCATCTGGAACACCCCGTCGTCGACGCCGCTGCTGGCAAGGCCGACGGGGGCGCCCGTCCCCCAGGGATTGCGCAGCGTCAGCAGCCGACGACCGCCCACCTCGTCGACGCCAAGAATCGAATAGGCGTGGTCGCTGTACACGCCGGTGCCCCGATAGAGCGCCGCCGATTGGTTCCCCCACGTGCCAGCCGCCATCGGCAGGCCATTGCCGGATCCGCGCTGCAGCTCACGCCACACGTCGTCAACGCTGGTGCTGCCGGTCCACACCTCGCGGGTGCGCCGGCCAGTCAGCTCGGACAGCACCTTGCCCACGCTGGTGCCCCGTCCGAGCACCTCGTAGCCGCCGACCCAGGCGGCGTAGGCCTTCTCGACGAGGGGAAACCAGCGCTCCAGGCGTCCCGACGAAGGGTCGACGTCGGCACTGCCGTAGGTGGGCTGTCCGCCTCGGCCCCAGACCTGGTGGTCGACGACGATCTCCACCGGCGCTTGCCCGGGAGGATGAAACGTCACCGTGCAGGTGCCATCGCCGTGGTCCCGGATGAGGTTTTTGACCGCGGCTTCGTCGACGGCGGCGAGGGCAGCACAGGCCGCCGGCACGGGGCAGTTGCCGATGCTGCCCTGACGAGCGGAGCCAGGTCCGCCGGGCAGAAACAGCGGTCCGTCGAGAGGCAGCAGGCGGACATACCCGCCGTCTTGCAACAGCGGTGCCGGTTGCACGAGGGGGCCGCGGGCGACGACGTCGATGTGGCCGGCGACGGTGCTGAAGTCGAGGTTGCCGGTGCCGTCCGAGACGGCGAGGTCGATGCGGTCGCCAGCCCACGCGGCCAGCGTCACCGTCGGCAGCCGGCCGAGGGCGTCGGCGTGAACGTCGACGAAGGCGCCGGTGCGGCCGTTGGTCAGGCGGACAAGGGCGTCGGGTTCGGTGATGGGTTGCCGGGTGCGCGGCGTGATGGTGACCGCGCCGCTGGCGTCCAGCTCTGCTCGCAGTCGTTCAGGGCGCAGCAGGGGAGCGCGGGGATCGAAGCCAGCGCGGGCGGCGTCGACGCGCACCTGCACCGCCGTCGTGATGGGCTGCCCGGGCACCCGCACCTGCACCTGCAGCACGTCGCCGGCGACGGCGCCGATGACGGTGGCCTGGAAGCGGCCGTCGAAGCCGGCGCGGGCGACCTCGACGCCGTCTTCGACCACGCCATCGCTGGTGGGGAGGGTCGACAGATTGCTGATTTCAAGGACGGCGCCAGCGACGGTGCTGCCCACGACGGTACCGCGGTCGTCGACAGTGACCGACAGGCCTGGGGTGAAGGCGCCAGCCGGCAGGGGACCGTTTCGAAACACCGGCATGGCTGAAGCTCCTGGACGATGTGGCAGACCCGGCGCGGTCAGTGCTGGCCTTCGGACACCAGGTTGCGGTTCATCGGTGGGATCTCGACGATGAGGTCGGCGGTGACGTCGATTTGGCACGCCAGGCGCGACGTGCTGTGCAGAAATGGCGCGTTGTCGAGCATGTCTTCTTCGCGGTCTGACGCCGGCGGCAGCGACGCAAAGCCCTGCTTGACGATCACGTGGCAGGTCGAGCAGCCGCACACGCCGCCACAGGCATGATCCAGCTCGATGCCATGCAGCAGCGCGGTGTCGAGCACCGTGTGGCCCGCGGTGGCCTCGACGGTCTTGCCCATGGGGAGAAACGTGACCTTGAAACGGCTCATGGCCGCGACGTAGCGGACGGCGGTGTCGGCGACAACCGATCGCCGGCAGGAACGGTCCGCGAGCCGTCGTGGTCGTCGTCGACGTGGTCGACGTGGTCGACGTGGTCGTCGTGGTCGTCGTGAGCCGACTTGCGGACCCGGCCGCGCCGGGCGATGAGGCTCCATGCGCGAGCGTGACGAGAGCATCCATATCCGCTGTCCCATCCACGGGACGCTGCCGGTCAGCTTGCGCGAGATTCGTCTGATCGATCACCCATCGTTTCAGCGGCTGCGCTCGATCAAGCAGCTGGGTTTTGCCGATCTCGCCTTCCCGGGGGCCACCCACACGCGCTACAGCCACTCGTTGGGCGCCATGCACCTCGCCACCCGCCTGTTCGACCGGTTGCTGCCCGTGCGCGGCGACGGCGCAACGCCCGAACTTCCCGAGCGGGTGCGGGAGCGCTTTCGCCAGACCGTGCGCCTGGCGATGTTGTTCCATGACCTCGGCCACGCTCCGCTGAGCCACACCACCGAGGTGCTGATGCCTGCGGTGGGCGAGCTGGGCCTGGGGACCTTTGCCGGCGACGACGTTCGACGTCGCGCCAGTCATGAAGACTACACGCTGAAAATCGTCCTCGACAGCCCGCTGGGGCAGCTCATCGAGACCCAGTTCAGGGACAGCGACATCAACGCCCGCGACGTCGCCGAACTCATCGTCGGCACCACCTGGCAGGGGACCAGCGCCCGCTTCCGCCACGGCGGCCTCGACTACGCGCCGGCCCTGCGCCAAATCGTCAGCTCCGAGTGCGACGCCGATCGCATGGACTATTTGCAGCGCGACTCGTTTTACTCAGGGGTCAACTACGGCAAATTCGACGCCGATTGGCTCATCGACAACGTCGTGGCCGTCGAAAAAGACGGCGGCGTCTTCATGGGCATCCGCTCGCGGGCGATCTTCTCGTTCGAGGACTTCCTGCTCTCGCGCTACCACATGTTTGCGACGGTCTATCTGCACTACACGCCGGTCATCTTTGAAAAGATGCTCGCGAAGTACTTCGAGACCCAACTCAGCAAGGGCCGCGCGGAATTCCACCTGCCGGCCGACATCGAGAAATACACCCAGCTCGACGACATGGACCTCATCGTCAGCCTGCGAAAGTCCAAGAACATCTGGGCTCGTCGTATTGTTGAGCGCAAGCCCTTCGTGTTGCTCGACGAGCAAAACGATGGTCACCAACAACAAGCCACCAGCGTCTCGCACGATGTGTTGGCTGAGCGCTTGAACCACAAGGGCATCGAGCACATCGCCACCCGTTCACGCAGCGTGCTGTCGAAGTACTTCGACCGGGTCGACAAACAGCCGATCTTCGTGGTGGCCTCGTCGTCGTCCAAGCCCGTGCCCCTCGAGGAGTACACGCCGCTGTACGAGCGCTATCGCAAGCCCGCCACCATGCGCCGCATCTTCGTCGATCCTGACAAGCGTCATGACGCCCGGGCGGTCTTGAAGACGTTGATCGACGAAGAAGGCAGCGGTCGCGAGGTCAAGGCGGCGCTCGCCTGATCGAGTTGACGTCGGGGCTGATGGGCCCGCTCGAGCGCGGCCCGGCGTGGGGGGCTCGGAACGAAAGCCCCCCGAGGTTCAGTGCTCGACCTGACCGAGATTGGCGTGGATGACCGCGCCGTCGATGACAGGCTGCTGGGCGCAGCTCAGCAACAGCTGGGCGATCTCTTCGGGCTTGATCAAGCGGCCGTGGCTGCTCATGGCCTGCAGGGATCGAAGCACGTGGTCGACGTCGCCGGCCGCGCCGATATGGGCCCGCAACATCTCGGTATCGACAAAGCCCGGGCAGATGCAGGCGGTGTGGATGCCGGTGCCGATGGCGTCCTGGCAAGTGGCGCGCATCAAACCGACGAGGGCGTGCTTGGAGGTCACGTAGCTGGCGGTGTTGGCGACGGCCTTCTCAGACAAGGTGCTGCCGACGTACAGCACGCTGGAGCCGGCTTTCATGCGGGGCCGGAACAGTCCGTTCAAGACGGCCGGCACGACGACATTGAGTTCCAGCACGTGACGCAACCGCTGCGCCGACACGCTGAAAGCGTTGTCCTTTTCCAGCAAGGCAGCGTTGTGGACGAGGCAGACCACGCCGGGGTGGACGATGGCGACCGCGTCGCGCTCGACGACCTGTTCCCAGCCGTCGACGGCGAAGTCGACCGCGACGTTGACGACGCCCTTCACCGGGCAGGCGCGTCGGGCCAACGACAGCACCTGCCAACCGTGGGCGACGAAGGCTTGCGCGGTGGCGGCTCCGATGCCGGTGGAGCCACCTGTGACGACGAGGGTTTTCATGTTCGTCTCCATTGCCACGAGGCCCACTGACCGGGGCCCGAGGCGCATTTCACGGTCAGGCCGACGACGCTGTCTTCGCGCAGCTTGCGCTCGTCGGCGATGAGGCCCTCGCCAAACAAACGCGCGAGTTCTTCCAGCGTGACGTTCTTCACCGGCAGCACGGTGACATCACGGGTCAAAAACGGAATGGCTTCATCGGCGAACCACGCCGTCACCCGACCCTGGTCGTGATGTTCAACGCGCAGGTGGGGAGACTCCCCGGGCAGCAAAAATGTTTCGTTCCAGGCGGTGCACCGGCCGATGACCCAGCGTTTGTAGGTGCCGTAGTCGGCGAGCATGCCGTTATCGTTCACCGTGCCTTCGATGGCGACGTAGACGGTGAAATTATGACCGTGCAGGTTTTCCCGCTCGGCTGCCGAGAAAATCGTGAAGTGGCCGGCGGAGAACTTCATCTCCTCCTTGAACAACTCGATGGTGGTCGTTTGCGGCGATTGCATGGCGGCTCCGGCGTATCGGTGTTGGATGCCGCGACGGTGGCGACGGTGGCGGCGATCAGTCGAGCTGGAAGGTGAGCTCAAGGGCGGTGAGCTCGGTTTCGACGGCGGCGATGGCGTCTTTTTTGTGGAGCTTGAGGCGCTGCAGGGTCTTGAGCTCCAGGGTCTCCCCCGCCGACAGCCAGCGTCGTCGCTGGTATTCCTGCACCCGCAGCTTCACCTCGGCGTGCTCCCGCAACAGCCCATCGAGACGGTGGCGCAGGGCGCTGGAGCGTTCGGCGCTCGTCGGGGAGGTCGGCGTTGCCGGCGTGGTCGGGACGCTTGTGCTGCTGCTCATCGCGCATCTGCCTTGTCGTCGCTGGAGCCCGTCTGGTGGGCGTCGTCGTCGGTGAAGACGCCGCGGGCGTCGAGGTCGCTGACAATGGCCTGGCGACGGGCTGCCGGGTCAAGCAAGGGTACCTTGGCGTCGGCGCCGCGCACATAGACCGGGCTCGCGGCGCCCTCGCCGCCTGCGGCGAGCAGGGCCCGCTGCAGCCCCAGCGCCGTGGGCCCCGCCAGCGCCAGCGCCAGCGCGCCATCGGGGGGCTGCAAGCCGTCGAGGGCGCCGACGACAGCCACGGCGCCGCTGCAGTCGATGTGTTGGGGGGCGAGGGCCACGGGGCCGCCGGGGGAGTGCAGGCGCATCCCCGGGCCGACGTCGACGCGGCCGACGTAGCGCTCGCCCCGCTTGGCATCAATGACGCACAGGCACGGGCCGCTGACGTCGACGTTGACGCTGCCAGCCAGCGCCATCATGCCATCGATGCCGACGACGCGGCAGCCCAGGGCGCGCCCCAGCCCCAGCGCGAACGACAGGCCCGTGCGCACGCCGATGAAGGAGCCAGGGCCGACGCCGACGCCGACGCCGTCGAGGTCGGCGAGGGCGACGTGGGCGCGGGCACAGACGTCGTCGACCGCGGCAGACAGGGCCTCGGCGTGGCGCCGGATATCATCGAGATGG
>CAJBHN010000489.1 GCA_903952805.1 uncultured Myxococcales bacterium
CTTGCGTTCGGCATCGTCGACGTCACGGCCCACCTCGGTTCCCTGTCAACCACGGGAACATTGACGCTTCGCCCTCGACCTCGTGCCATCCTGCTGGTCGGGCCGGCCCTCGGGTCTTCATGGAGCTATGGCGATGTCCTTGCGTTGGGCCCTGAGTTGTCCTTGTTGGTGCGGCTGCCGATCGTCGACGGTGCGATCCATGCTGGAGTAACCCTGGGGATGCATCAAGGTTTGCCTCGTGAGTCGCAGGCCACGTTCCGAAGCTACCGGACCTACCCTGTGCTCGGTGAGGTTGGTTGGCGTCCACTCTTGACACCAGAACTGGGCCTGCACTTTGGTGTCGCCGGTGGTGTCGTGGTTGTTGACGCCTCCGTCGACGCCGGGACAGGCACTGCCGAACGACGCGCGATTGAACCCGCGCTTGCTGGAGCAGTCGTTTTGGGAGTCGCATTCCGGGCAGGTCCGGGCTTTGTGGAACTCGATGGACGAGCGGGCACTGGCCAAGTGCTCGTCGACACACCCTTGGTCGATGCCATGCCGTTTGGCGCAGGCCTGGTCCTCGGCTATCGCTTCGGCATCTAACTGGCTGAGGTGAAAACGAACCCGTCGTTTGCTGCCTCGCCTGCTGTTCTTTTGGAGGGTCTATTCCAGACCCTCCCCCGACGATCGGATCTCGTTCGGGGGCCCCCACCCGAGACGCAGGACTGGGTGAAAGTTGGCCTTCGGCCATTTTCACCTCAGTCCGCCAACGAACGACCTCAGCGGATCTGTGTCGATGTCAAAAGAGCAGGGCGTGCGTCATCCACGCCGCAGCCAGCATGCCGACCAGGTCCCCCAACAATCCCGCCCACAAGGCGTGGCGGATGCGCTCGATGCCGATGGAGCCAAAATACACGGCGAGCACGTAAAACGTCGTATCCGACGCGCCCGACATGACCGCCGCCGTCGTCGCAGGCAGAGAATCCGGGCCGTGGACCTTCATCAGTTCGACCATGACGCCGTCGGCGCCGGAGCCAGACATTGGGCGCACCAGGACCATCGGCAACGTTTCGGGGGGCACGCCGATCCACGACAACAGTGGTCCCAGTGCCTGGGAAACGCGGTCCAGCAGGCCCGCCGAGCGGACCATCCCGACCGCCACCAGCACAGCCACAAGGTAGGGGATGATGCGAACGGCGGTGTCGAAGCCCTCCTTGGCGCCCTCCACGAAGGTGTCGTAGACTTTCACGCCTCGCCAGGCGCCGACGGCGAAGACGATGGCGAGCACCACAGGGATGGCGCTGTCGGCCACGAGCGACGTGGCAGCGCGGAACGTCTCCATCATGGGGCAACGCCCTTTGGGTCGGTCACCGTCGCGTCGGCTGCGGGCTGCCCCTCATCAGGCATGACCTTGAAGCGACCTTCCAGCAGCTTGGTCACCATAAAGGCTACCGCCATACCGCAGGCCGTCGCCAGCAACGTCGGCAGGACGATGTTGGTCGCGTTGGTGGAACCGTTTTCAAGGCGCAAGGCGATGGTCCGCGCCGGGATGAGCGTCAGGTGCGTCGTGTTGAGGGCCAGGAACAGCACCATGGCGTTGCTGGCGGTTTTTTTGTGGGGGTTGAGGGTCTGAAGGTGTTTCATTGCCTGCAGCCCAAGGGGGGTTGCCGCATTGCCGAGGCCCAGCAGGTTGGCTGCCATGTTCATGACAATGGCGCCCATCGCTGGGTGGTCGGCTGGCACATCGGGAAATACGCGCACCAGCAGAGGTCGCATGACCCGGGCAATCAATGCGACCAGGCCGGCTTGTTCGGCTACCCGCATCACTCCGGTCCACAGCGCCAGCACGCCGACCAGACCGAGGGCCAGCTTGGCGGCGTCGTTGGCTGCCTCCAAGGTCCGCTGGGTGACTGCCTTCATGGCCCCGCCGTCGCCACCTCCGGCAACGACGGGCAGAAAGTCGCTGCCAGCAGCAGTCGCCACAGCAGCCAGCACCAAAGCGACAAAGACGCGGTTCACGACCATGAAGCTAGTGCCGACGGTGCACCTCCGCCAAAAAATGGTCGAAACGCCGTACATGGGCCCGGATGAAGGGAGTTATCCGTGTAGAGGGACCGCGACGCGATTGCCGATCGTCTTCGTTCACGGCACAACTGACGCCTCATGAAGCTCCGCGTCATCGCCGGCGTTCTTTTGTTGCTTGTCGCTGTGGGCCTGCCCCTTGCGGCAATGAGCAGCGACGGCCCTCCGTGGGGGTTTCGCGGCCACCAGGCCGTGGTCGTGGAGTACGTCGGTACAGTGGAGGCCACGGCGTCTGCGGCCCGCATGCAAAAGTCTCGTGCCGTCGACGACAAGTTGGAGGTCGGCGTCAACGCGCGATTTGACGTTGGCGATGAATTTCGTGTCGCCCGACTGTCCCAGCTTCGCTTGCGTTTTGCCGGTGCCGACATCGTCGCTGGCGACGGCGCCCGTTTGATGATCGGCACTGCGGGTATCCGATTGGTGCGAGGCGTCGTCGACATCGCACTGCGAGATGGTGGGCGTTCTTTTGTTGTTGACCTCGACACTGGCGGCGCAATGACGGTGCGCGGGACTGGGGCGATGGCCCGGGTCCTGGCCGACGGCAAGGGCGGCGCTCAAGCTTGGGTCGACAACGGCAGCCTTGAGGGCCGTGCAGCCAAGGGTGAGGTCCTCGCCGAGCCGGGGCGCCTGTTGGTCGTGCGCGGTGATGAAGCAACCTTGGCTGAGAAGTCCAGCGCAGTTGAGGTGACGGCCACGTGCACCGCGGGCAAACTCAATGTGGTCGCCCCCGCTCAGACCCAGGTCTTCGCGGCTGGTACCCTCGCCTATCCCGACGTCGCCTCCGACGCCGGGACGGGTTCGTTGGTCATCGAGATCGAACCGGGCATCGGCGAGGTGCAGATTGTCGCTCGCGATGTTTTCAGTCAGTCGGGCCGAACCACGGCAAGCTGCGAAAAGCGTAAGTGACCAGCACATGAGTACAAAAAAGACACCCACCTTCGTCATCAAGGGCAACGCCCGTTATGACAGGCACGATCACTTCTATAAAAAGGCCAAACAGGAGGGCTTTGCAGCCCGCAGCGTCTACAAACTCGACGAGATTGATTCAGAGTTCAAACTCTTCCGCGCAGGCAATGTCGTCGTCGACCTTGGCTGCGCCCCGGGTTCATGGATGCAATACGTTGAGCAGAAGATAGGCCACGCCGGCCGCGCCTATGGAATCGACTTGCTTCCTGTCAAGGTCGCCTTCTCGTCACAAATCCGCATCATGCAGGGGGACGCATTCGCCGTGACCTTGAAGGATTTGATGGGTGCCGACAGCGACGACCTCCCGGCTGTTGACGTCGTCATTTCCGACATGGCGCCCAACACCACCGGCATACGCAGCGTCGACGCCGCGCGCAGCATGGCCTTGAGTGAGCGGGCCCTTGAAGTCGCTGAGCGGCTCCTTCGGCCGGGCGGGCACTTCGTTGTCAAGGTGTTGGAGGGCGGCGAGATGAAGGCGTTTGTTGAACAAGCAAAAGGGCTCTTTCAGTCGGTCAAGATCAAGCGTCCCAAAAGCACCCGCGATGGCAGCACCGAGACGTTCGTGATTGGTCTGCAACGCAAAGCCCGCTGAGGTGTGGACGAAGTCACGAGGTGCAACGCGCGGCTTGGCACGAGCACGCATCCAAAAAGAAACGCACCGCCGAGCGGTGCGTTTCTTTTTGTCATGTTGTTGCAGGTTCACACGGCAGCGTAATCAAAGGCCGGCTTGGTGGCGGGAGGAGCCACCGGAAGCGGGGGGACGGAAACGGCTTTTGGAGGCTGGGCGGTGACCGGTGGCTGGCTGGCGACCGGTGGCTTGGTGGCGACCGGGGGTTCCTGCACGGTTGGCTTGGCGCTGACTGGGGGCATGGCTGATTCGGACGGCGCCTTCTTGAGCCACTCCGAGACCTTCTTGAAGAAATCCTCAATGAGTTTCTTGAACTCCTTTCGCTCTGCCTTGTGCTCGAGCTTGCGCGACGGCTTGCGCTCCATCACGTCGTCGTTGAACAAAGGGGTTGGCCTCGAAGGCTGGGTTGGCTGGGCGACCACCGGCGGAACGCGAGGAGCCGAGACACGGGGAGGAGAGGAATGAACCGAACCACCACCACCACACATGAGAGACTCCTTGGGTCGTCGACTCGCCGTTGAGTGACACAACCATCATAGCAGGTTGAATGCCAACTTTCAGTGCATGGGGTCGACCGGGCTAATATGCTGGAGAATCAGCTTCTTACGGTGGCAGCCAAGATGCCGGCGGCCGACACAACGTGCGATTGACCTGCCGCCGCCCTTTGCCCGGCGTGTTGTGCATCCGAAGCGCATTCGTAGCGCATCAGTTGCGCAAGGGATGCGCTACGAATGCACATGCTTGTGCACAACGGATGCACGACCGGCTCAGAAGCGGAGTTGGTCGATTCTCATCGAGCCTCACCGATTTTCGCTGATTCTGACCGAGGCTCGCCGCGGCCCGATTCGGGAATCCACCGGCCGGCTGCATGGTTGCCTCTTGTATCAAGGCGCCTATCGAGTGTCTGACCAGTTGGAGGAACTTCCCATGATCCGAATCGCGTTGTTGCTGTCTTTGCAGGTGGTGTCGCTGCTGGTGTCAACGTCTGCCCGCGCCGATCAGTCTCTGTGGCTCCAGCGCAACTCGCCGCCACGGGTTCAGATCCCGTCGCTGGCGCCTTTGGTTGCAGAGTCCGAGGCCGCCGTTTTGTCGATCACGGTGGAGTCAACGGCGCAGTCGTCGGTGGACCCGCGGGCCCTGCGCATGTTTGGCCTTGAAGCTCCTGACACCAAACGCCAGGGACAAGGAACCGGTTTCCTCATCCACCCCGACGGCTACGCCCTCACCAACCACCACGTCGTGGAGGGGGCAACCCGCATTCAAGTGTTGGTCGGGAGCCGCAGCGAGGTCGTCCAGGCCCGCGTCATCGGTGACGACCCTCGCACCGACGTGGCCCTGATCAAGCTTGAAGGCAAGAACCCTGCTGGCGGTGCGTGGCCGCATCTGCCTCTGGGGAGCAGCGACGCCATGGCGGTCGGCGACTTCGTTGTAGCCATCGGCAACCCCTTTGGCCTCACCCAATCCGTGTCGATGGGCATCCTGTCGGCAAAGTCGCGCCGCGACATCGCCCCTTCAGGTCGCCAGGGGCTCTATGACTTTTTGCAGACTGACGCGTCCATCAACCCTGGCAACTCGGGTGGGCCTCTGCTGAATCTGGGCGGCGAGGTCATTGGCATCAACGCGGCCGTCAACGCCGCTGGCCAGGGCATCGGCTTCGCGATCCCCATCGACCTCGTGAAGCAGATATTGCCCGACCTGAAGGGAAAGGGACGAGTCGCGCGGTCGTGGATCGGCGTTGCTGTTCAGAGGGTGTCGCCAGAGATCGCTCCCGGCCTCGGTTTGGACCGGCCACGAGGTGCCCTGGTGTCTCAGGTGGTGGCAGGGGGACCCGGGTACAAGGCGGGGCTGAAGCCTGGCGATGTCATCACCCGATTTGACGGCAAGGCTGTCGAGGACTCTACCGATCTGCCCCTGCTGGCGACGTCGGCGGGTATTGGCCGGAGCGTGCCTCTCGAGCTTCTTCGCGACGGTGAGTCACGATCGGCCCGAGTGACGCTGGGATCAGTCCCTGGCGATGACGAGGCCAGCGCATTCGTCGGCGGCGCTGACCGGCGCGGCCCTGACGAGAGAGGGCTCGATGAGGCGCAGCGCGCGACCCGCCTCGGGCTGCGCGTGAGCACGCTTGACGAAGACCTCAGAGCACGACTGGACCTGCCCGCGAAGCAACGTGGGGCCGTGGTCATCCGGGTCGATCCGTCGTCTCCAGGGGCTGCGGTTGGCCTCCGGCCAGGCGACCTGGTCGTCGAGGTCAACGGCAATATCGTCGTCGACAGCGACAGCTTCACGAGGTCGGTTGCCAAGGTGGGCAGCGGCAAGCTCCTGAAAATGTTGGTGATTCGCGGTGGGACCCCAACATTTGTCGCGTTGTCGAAGCCCTGACTCAGGGGATGCACAGCTGGGTTCATCGGTGCTTGGCTGGGCTGTTCAACTGATTCCCCCTTGCGTCAGTGAGAGGGTCGGCTAGAGATGCGGCGTGTCAGACCCGGCCAACGCCGGCGTCGATCAGTGGATACCCGGTCAGTCGGGTCTGGCCGTCGGGAGACGGCAGGAGCGCGAGAGATGTCGGAAAAGAAACCGAAGATGAAGACCAACCGCGCGGCGGCCAAGCGCTTCAAGAAGACTGCGACTGGCCTCGTGGTGTTCTGGGCGGAGGGCGTCCGCCATGGTCTGAGCAACAAGTCGCGCAAGCGCAACCGGAACAAGAAGAAGTCCCGGTACATGGCCAAGGGCGACGCCAAGCGCGTCGACCGCATGATCCCTTATCTCTAGCCCCGGCGGCCGACGTCGTCGGCCAGGTGCTTCCATTTGTTTTGAATCGTCGGCCACCTGAAAACGGTCGACCTGGACGGAGTCAGACATGGCCAGAGTCAAGGGCGGGGTCAAAACCCGTCGTCGTCACAAACGTATCTTGAAGATGGCGAAGGGCTACTACGGTTCGCGCCGTACGATGTTCTACATCGCCAACGAGACCGTCGAGCGCGCTCTCGCATACGCCTACCGCGACCGCAAGGTCAAGAAGCGCGAGTTCCGGAAGTTGTGGATTCAGCGAATCAACGCTGCTGTTCGCCCCCACGGACTCAGCTACAGCGCGTTTATCGACCGCCTGAAGAAGACGAACATCGTCCTCGACCGGCGTGTGCTTGCCAAGTTGGCGGCAGTTGATCCTGCCGGATTTGAAGCCATCGTCACGACTGCCAAGGCAGCCTGACGACATCGCCTGGGGCAGTTGCCCCGGGTGATCCTCAAATCGAGCCCGACACGAGGTGAAGGCCTCAGTCGGGCTCTTTTTTTGGTCCAACGGCCTCCTCCTGGTCCTTCGATCGTGAGCGTCGAGACCCAGTCGTGGGGTCCGGTGGGCATGTCGAGGTGCTTGACGGAATCGGCGGCGACGACGACAAAGACTGCGTCGTAGGCGCCTGAGCGTCTTGTGCGTGTTCATATGTGGGAGCTTGAGTGACCCTCGTTGAGATCGAGCAACTGCTAGACCAGAGCTTTGTGGCCGCCAAGGGAGCCCTTTCCGGAGCCAGGAACGCGGCGGAGCTTGAGGCTGCTCGTGTGCAGTTCCTCGGGCAAAAGGGCTTCATTCAGGCTGCGAAGAAGTCGGTCGGCCAGCTCACCGTCGTCGATGAGAAGAAGAGAGCAGGCAAGCTCTGCAATGATCGCGATCGCGAGTTGCAGGAGGCCTATCAGCACAACCTCTCCCGCATCGAGCAGCAGGATAGAGCGGCCGCGCTCGCCGAACGCATTGACGTGACGTTGCCGGGACGCCGCAGCCGTCGAGGTCGTCGCCATCCGCTGACGACGACGTGCGATGACATCTTGGCGGTACTGGCGGGTCTTGGATTTCAGCCGGCTGAAGGTCCCGAGGTCGAGCACGACTTTTACAACTTCGAAGCCCTCAACATGCCGAGCGATCACCCCGCTCGCGACATGCAGGACACGTTTTACGTCGACGCCGGCGCGCGCAACGATGTCGTGCTGCGGACCCACACCAGCCCTGTTCAGGCACGCACCATGCTCGCCAGCGGCAAGCCGCCCATCCGGGTGTCTTGCTTCGGTCGCGTCTACCGCAAGGACGACGACCCGACCCATAGTCCGATGTTTCACCAGATTGAGGGGATCTACGTCGACAAAGAGGTCACCTTTGCCGACCTCAAGGGGACGCTGCAGCTCTTCGCCGAGCGTATTTTTGCTCCCGGCGTGAAGATTCGCATGCGGCCCAGCTTCTTTCCGTTCACGGAACCCTCTGTTGAAGTCGACGTTTCCTGCGTTGCCTGCGGCGGTATTGGTCACGGTGGCAGCTCGGCGGCCGACGACGGTCGATGCCGCATCTGCAAGGGAACGGGCTTCCTGGAAATCATGGGTGCCGGGATGGTTGACCCCGAGGTCTTCCGAGCTTGCAAACTCGACCCTGACGCCGTCACCGGCTTTGCCTTTGGCATTGGCATCGAGCGCGTGGCTTTGCTGCGCTACGGCATCGCCGACATCCGTCTGCTCTACGAAAACGACGAGCGTTTCTTGTCGCAATTCGTGGGTTGACGATCGGTGAACGGCTTCGTCGAAGGGATTCCCTGAGCAGCAGGGGCCGTGCCCGCGGTAGTCGTTGGCCGTCGACGTCGCGACATCCTGCGGGTTGCACCTTGACGATCGTCGCCGGGTGGAGGACGAACATGCGCGGCCGCGTTGGCCGTCGTCGAGGTAATGGATGCGAGTAAGCGGCAAGTGGCTGAACGAGCTGGTTGACCTTCCCAAGGACATCACGCCGACGCAGATTGCCGAGCGCCTGACCTCGGCGGGGCTTGAGGTTGAGGCCATCGACGACCTCGCCAAGGACATCAACGGCGTCGTTGTGGGCCGAGTGTTGGCCTGTGTGCCTCATGAAAATGCCGACAAGCTCAATGTGTGCACCGTCGATGGAGGCAGCGCGACACCTGGTGGCCCCGTTGTCGTCGTGTGTGGCGCCAGGAACGTCCACGTCGGCGCAACCGTTTGCTTTGCAACGCCCGGGACCACCCTGCCCGGGGGCAAGAGCATTGGCGTTGCGGCGGTACGCGGTGTGACGTCCCACGGGATGCTGTGCTCGGCGACGGAACTCGGCCTGCCTGCTGACGGCGTCGATGGTCTATTGCTGTTGAATGCCGCTGATCCTGGTGTGGTTGTCGGCGCGCCCGTTGCAGCCATCGTCGGCCGTGACGACGTTGTCTTTACCCTTGGCGTCACCCCCAACCGGCCCGACGCGTTGTCGCATTTGGGCGTCGCCCGTGAACTCGCGGCGTCGTTTCGCTCGCGCCTCAAGGTCAACACGCCGAGTTGCCCCGAGCGGGGCGGGCCCATCGATGGCCTGGCGACTGTCACCATCGAGGACACCGATGGCTGCGCCCGCTACGCGTGCCGCGTCATCGAAGACGTCATGGTGCAGCCATCGCCTCGCTGGTTGGCGGCGCGACTCACTGCTCTTGGCATGCGCAGCATCAACACGGTCGTCGACGTCACCAACCTGGTCATGCTCGAACGTGGCTTGCCACTGCATGCATTTGACTATGACAAGTTGGCGAAATCGGGTTCGCGCGCCCAGGTTGTGGTGCGCTCCGCCCGCAGCGACGAGCGCATTGTCACCCTCGACGGCAAAGAGCGGGTGCTGGTCGACGGCGATGTGGTCATCGCTGACGGCGTCGACGGGGTCCGTGCGGTAGCCATCGCTGGTGTCATGGGTGGGCGAGATACTGAGGTGTCGACGACAACCACACGGGTGCTCTTGGAAGCCGCCTACTTCAGCGCCGCCCGCGTTCGTCGCACTGCCCGCCGCCTGGAACTGCACTCGGAGGCCAGCCACCGCTTCGAACGTGGTTGCGACCCAAATGGTGTCCAGCAGGCACTTGACCGTGCCGCAGCCCTCATTGCCGAGCTGTCGCTGACTGCCGGCGCCAAGGAGAGCAAAGGGCGCGTGGCCCGCGGCATCGTTGACGCCTACCCAAAAAAGATCGCGCCGCTGGTGGTCACCCTGCGCCCGCGCAAGGCCGCTCAGCTGCTGGGCGTGCCGGCCAAGCTGGTGGACGAGGCCAGCGCATCCAAGATGCTGCTGTCCCTCGGACTTGAGGTCGAAGGGCGAGACTCTGAAGCCATCCGGTTCCGCGTGCCGACCTACCGCCCCGATTTGACCCGCGAGGTTGACCTCATCGAGGAACTCCTGCGCCTGCTGGGGATGGACGCCGTGCCGTCGACGCTGCCGTCCCGTGCGGGCGAAGCGGAAAGCCAACTGTTCGATGTGCGTCGTCATCGCACCCTGCAGGCGGCCAAGCGTTCGCTGTTGGCTGCTGGGTACGACGAAGCCGTCAACCTGGCCTTCGCCAGCGCTCGCGACATTGAGGCGGTTCCCCCATGGGATCGTGTTGGCGGCGAGGAAGTCATTCGGCTGAAGAATCCGCTTGGCGAGGAGCGCGGCGCCATGCGTCGCTCGTTGTTGCCGGCCATGATGAACAACGTCGCCACCAACCATCGGCGCGGTGTGTTCGATGTGCGTCTGTTTGAAAGCGCCGTCGTGTTTCTTGGCAAGAATGCTGGCGGCGAGCGCCCTCGTCCCGAAGAACCCGGCGCCCCGGCGGGCTCCGACGCCTACGTGCGCGAGCGGCCACGCCTGGCGGGCATCGCCACGGGGGCGTCGGCATTGCCATCTTTTGATAGCAAACCCCGGGGTCTCGACGTCTTTGACATGAAGGGGCACCTCGAAGAACTCTTTGAGCAGTTGGGTGTGCAGGTGGGTTTCCACGCCGCTGGAGACGACGCGGCGGTGCCGTTTCTCCATCCCCGCTCGGCGACCTGGCTGACGGTCAACATCGCTGGCGCCCCCGTGCGCCTCGGCGTGTTGGGGGAACTCCATCCGGCGCTGGTTGAACGGTACGAACTCGCCTCGGCTGCCGTCCTCTTCGACCTGGACATGGACCTGCTGGCCCAGTCGGCAAACACCGTCGTGCGAGCCAAACCGTTGCCCCGGTTTCCGGCCGTCCGACGTGACTTCGCTCTGATCGTCGACGCCGCCATGCCTGCAAGCTCGGTGGTCGCCCGCTTTGAGGGGTGCGCCGCGTCCCGGGGTTTCCTCGAAAAGATTGAGATCTTCGACGTTTACCAAGGCAAGGGCGTGTCGGAAGGCAAGAAGTCGGTCGCTGTTGCCGTCACCTTGAGGGCGCTGGATCGAACCCTCGCGGAGGCCGACGTCCAGCGCATTGCTGATGCCTTGTTGGCTGAGGCGGCCATCATCGGGGCCGA
>CAJBHN010000490.1 GCA_903952805.1 uncultured Myxococcales bacterium
CCGGTGGTGTTTCGACCGACCAGCGGCGGCCCGGCGAGCATTTTCCTGCGGGTCGCCAGCGACGCTGCCGCTGAGCCCCTGGCGGCGGTCCAACTGACAGCCCGCGGCACCGACGGCGCCTTGTGCGCCGACCCCGCTGTCGTGGACTTTGGCGACGTCGCTGTTGGCTCCAGCAAGACCTTGACGGTGCAGGTATCCAACTGCGGCATCAAGCCCGTCACCGTCGATGACCTCCAGTTGAACCCCAACCCCGACACTGCCTTCGGTTTCACCGTCAACGGTGCCGCTCCGACGACGCCGTTGGGCCCTCTCGACGGCGGGGACGCGGTCACGTTTGAGGTGACCTTTACACCTCCCCAACCCCTGCCCTACCGCGACAGCCGTCGTGGAGGCATACGCGTCACGACGGCAGCGCCATTTTCGGCAAGTTACGACTTGCTGCTTTTTGGCAACGGCGTCGAACCCCCTGCCTGCCAGGTCAACGTCGTGCCGAGCGCCGTCGACTTCGGCAGCGTGGCCGCCGGCACCACCCAGACCCGGCAAATCATCATTCAGTCCGTCGGCCAGTGTGCCTGCAGCCTGACAAGCCTCGCCGGGCCCTCGCCGGGCGACGTCGGCTTCGCTTTTCCAAACGCCCCGACGTTGCCGGTCGTTTTGCGCGGCACCACCGGGTGCACCGATGACCCGGCCGCCGCAGCCACTGCCAACGCGTCCATCAGCATCGACGTCGCCTACACGTCGCCACAACGGCAAAACCCGGTCGTCGACAACGCCACCGTCGAGGTCACCACCACCGCGGCCACTGAACCCGTGCGAACGGTCAACCTGCAGGCCAACGGTGGCGGGACGCCATTTTGCCAACTCGATGTCACCCCCGAGGTCAGCAATCAGGTCGAGCGACTGCAGGCGCAGGGACGCCACGGCGTGGTGAAGTTTGGCCGCGCCGCCGTCTTCATCGAGAAACGCCTGCCCATCGTCGCCACCAACGTCGGCAATGCGGCCTGCACCGTGTCGCGCGTCGAATACGATCGTCAGCAAAACACGCTGGCCAACGAATTCAGCCTCGAGGACGATCAGGGCCAAAATGGCATCACGTCGACGCCGGTGGTCATCCAACCCGGCCAGTCCAAGACGTGGTTTGCACGCTTTGCACCGACGCGGACCCTTGATTCTGACAATCCCCTCGACGTCTTTTCGTTTGGCTCCTACTCGGGCTCGCTGGGGACCTCGAACCTCTTCTGCGGGCTCGTGAGTCCCAACGGTCGCTGCAACGGCATCGCGTTTGTCACCAACGACACGGTGACCGACATGGGCGAGAGCTCGACCATCCCCGGTCGCTTCTCCATCGGCTTTTCCGGCACGCCCGTCGAGCCCTCGGTCGACGTCATTCCGCCCGAACTCGATTTTGGCGTCGTCACGCTCGGCTGCGGCTCTCCCGAACGCCGCACCACCGTCTACAATACCGGCGCCACCGACCTCGTCGTCAATCAACCAGTGGTTGACCCCTCGGTCGCGACACCGAGCTTTGTCGTCGTGTCGACGTCGAATCCGGGCGATTCACCCAACGACGCCACGACCGGCTGGCCGCTGACGATTCAGCCGGGCAACTCACTGTCGGTGTCGGTGCGCTACATTGCCCGCAGCCAGGCGCTGGAGACAGCATTGTTGGTCATCCCCACCCGCGAAGGCACCAGCGACGGTCCGCCGGTCACCATTCCACTGCGGGGGACCGGCACCCTGGAGCGCCAGCAGACCGATGTCTTCGACCAGGCCTCTGATCCCACCGTCGACGTCCTCTTCGTTGTCGACGACTCGGGCTCCATGAGTGCCGTGCAAGACCAACTTGCCCAAAACTTTCCGCAGTTCTTCACGACCTCCAACGTCTCGGCCGCCGACTACCACATCGCTGTGACCACGACGCTGACCGTCGGCGCCAACTGCATAGACATC
>CAJBHN010000491.1 GCA_903952805.1 uncultured Myxococcales bacterium
CGGCGCGCCGTCGACATGCGTCACCGACGTCATCTTTGCCGACGACATGGAAAGCGGCGCCAATGGTTGGACCCAAACTGGCCTTGGTGCCTGGGCTCAGAGTTCCATCGCGGGCAATACGAGCTGGCAGTGGAGCATCGCGCCCGATCGCAACGTGCAGGGTTCCACCGTCACCAGCGACGTGCTGATGTCGCCGTCGATAAACCTTGCGAGCGTCAACCCTGCCGGTGGCGTGTTTCTCTCCTGCGCCCATCGTGACGACCGTCTGCTGGGTGCCTCCCTCGTGTCCGTCGAGGTGCTCACGGCCACCAACAGCAGCACGCGCCCGGGGCCCATCGAAAGTCTTGCCGGCTACCCGGTGGCCGGTGGTTGGGTCAGCGGATCGACCAACCCGACTTTTGTCAGGGACGTCTTTGACTTGTCGCCATGGGCTGGCGCGACCAGCGTCACCATCGGCGTCCGCGTCGACGGTGAGTCACTCGACGACGACGAGGTGCGCTGGTTCTTTGACGACGTCAAGGTAGTCGGCGCCGTCGACGACGCTGTCGTGCCTGCTGCCTGGGCCTGTAGCGCCAGCTTTTTCGGGACCGGTGACGGCTGCGACTGCGGCTGCGGCGCCCTCGATCCCGATTGTCGCAGCGCCAGCGTCAACGCTTGCGACTACTGCGACAACCAGGGTTCCTGCAACGACGGCGGCGGCTGTCCGGGCACCATTGTCGTCGACGTCAACAGCATCTGTCAGTGAGCAGGCCCGGCGCCTGCTCGACACCATCTTGGTCCGGTTTTGCCTTGGAGATTTCCATGCTTCGTTCCCGATTCCTGGTTTGTGTCGTCGCTGCTTTGAGCGCCGTCAGCGCCCACGCCGGCTTCGTCCAAGATGACAACCGTGGATCGTTTCGGGTGGATTTCCTCGGCAACGGACTCGGCCTGGAGCCCGAGGGGTTGCCGTTTCAGGAAAATGTGCGGCAGGACCCGCGCACCGGCACGATGACCCTGGAAGGCACAGCGGGGCGTCTGACCACCATTGGCGTCGTGCCCACGTCGTTTCAAGCGTGGCGGCAGGTGCTCATCACCGCCAGTGCCAACGCCAGAAACGACCTGCGCGTGTCGCTGTTGGAATGTGGCAGCGCGGCCGTCGTGCCGGGCTTCTTTCAGGTCGTGCCGGTGGCGGGCCGCGTCGACCTCTCTTCGTTGACCGCTGACGACTTTGACTGCCTGCAGGTCCAGGTCGTACTTGCCGACGCGGACGGCGTCGTGCCGATCGTCGACGACGTCGAAGTGACCTGGACGCCGACCCCGGTCATCCAGGTGACGATGGGTGGATTGCAAAACATCCTGGCGGGCAGCAATGCCAGCTATCAGGTCGGCGTTGCCGATTCATTTGTCGATGCCGCCGGCGTCGTCGTCTACGTCCCTCTCCCCGACGACACGCGCGGCATCACCAACAACGCCCAATGCGCTCGCCAGTTGCCGCCGGCCGGATCGTTTCCCTGCGCCCAGGATCAGGATTTCACCCCGACCTTTCTGTCGGCGTCCAACGGTGGGGCAAGGACTGCCAGCAGCACCATCATTGACGGCGTGGCGGTGCCCGCCAACGCGGTGTTTTGGCGGCTCGGTGCTGTGAAAGCGGGTCGGACGCAGTCGCTGTCCTTCGTGTTGAACTACAAAAACGGCCTGCAAAATCAGGTGCAGTACGTGATGGCCGCCAACGTCGGCACGTCGGGTCCATCTGAGATTGTCAGCACGGGATCGGCGACCACGGTGCTGCGATCGAACTCGGCGCCCGCGTTGGAGGCGACCCTCCACGGCACCGTATTTGTGAACGGCCAGGACTTCGTCTTCGACGAGGCCAGCTACAGCCCGGTGGTCACCTACAACATCAACACCCGCAACATCGGTGGTCAGGGGCGCGAGACCATCTTCAACCCCATCGTGGAGGCGCTCCTTGAGCCGGCGGCGACCTTCCTGGTCTCCACCTGCGGTGTGTCTCTGGCCGATGTGCCGTCGCTCATCGACGTCCCCGGTGGCACGTTCGACGCGGCCACCGGCATCGCCAGACTGCCGCTCATCGCCAACGTGGGCCCAGACGCTGCCGAAGCCGTGCATTTCTCCGTGGACTACAGCGCCTGCCTCGATGCAGGCATCGCCGACACCCAGTTGCAGGTCGAGGTCCGTCTCGTCGCCGACAACGCCTTCGCCCAGGCATTTCCCACGGTCGCCTTCGGCTTTGATCCGTCGGCATCGGGGCTTATCTCCATGGGTGAACGACTGCGTGGTGCTCTCAGTGAACGAGGCGGCATCGACGATCTCGCTGACCAGGTGGTGAGTTTCGGCGAGACCAATTCGACCACCATGCTGATGGTCAACAACGGCGCGCTGCGCCTGGATGACCTGGTACTTTCGCAGCAGATCCCCGCTGGCTTCGAATTCGTCGGCGTCGATGTCCCGGGCGGGAGTGGTGCGGTGGTCTTTTACGCCACGACCACCGCGTTCCCGAACCCCGACGTCCACCCCGACCTCGACGGCCGCCAGGGCCCCACCGATCTTGATGTCGCTGGCTCTCAGCTGTGGCGTCCGCTGGTCGCAGACCCTCCGGCGTCGCCGGCGCAGGTGACCTGGGTGGCGGCTTGGGTTCCCTGCCTGCAGTCGACGCTGTTCCCGTCGCCGGCAGGTGCCCAATGCGCTGCTGGCCCCACATCGGTCCGAGCTGAAGTCCAGGTCCGCGCCAAGCGCCCCGACGAGACTGGCTTCGCCGGCACCGACGCCTGCGACAGCTTTGACCGGATCGTGCCCGGTCACTTCGAGGCCTATGGGGTGAGCACGTCGATCGCCAACGACGACGCTGCGATCGACGCAAGCCAGACCATGGTGCTGCGCGATGTCGAGACCCTTCATGTGGCTCCCCCCCTCGGTCGCTTCAACAACACCATCACCTCGGTCACGGGGGCTGGTCAGGTCCAGACCAACACCAATGCCAGTTGGACGCTGACGGTTCGCAACGACGGCGCCGACACCGCGTTGGCGTCTGTCGTCGAGATCGCCGTGCCCCGTCCTGCCATCGCGGGGGTGGCAACGCCCCTGGCGGTCACCGCCGTTGGCGGCGGCGTCGTCGACTGGTCGTCGCTTCCCAATCGGGTGCGCATCTCGCTGGGGGACGTGCCGGTCGGCGTGACGCGCACCGTGCAGCTCAGCCTGTTTGTGCCCGAGGGCCTCTTCGACGGCGAAGCATTGGTCATCGCTCCAACCATCGCTGGCGCCGACAATGATCAATGCGCCCCCATTGTGGCTCAGACGTCCTTCACGACGTTCGTTGCCGCACCGCCGCGCTTGCAGATTCGTCACGAGGTGACAGAGGCCCTCGTCGCCAGCGGCGGCGATCTCCACTACAGCCTCACGGTCGCCAGCGAAGGGCAGGGCCCCAGCCAACGGAGCTGGGCGGTGGAGCGCATTCCCACTCGCACGACGATCGTCGAGGCCTACACCGATACCACCGACGACGTCGGCAACGTCTTTGATTGCAACGGATGTCAGGTCTTCTTCGCCGCCCAGACGGCGTCGCTGCCGTCGGATGTCACGCCGGGCTTCACGTTTGCCCAACTCTCCCAATTTCAGCTGGGGACAGAGACCGCGCCAGGGGTCTGGATGCCGCCCGCGGCCATCGCGTCGAGCGCCGTCTGGGTCGCTTGGCGCGTCGACGACGTCAGCTTGACGCCCGCTCAAGTGCCGGTCGGTGCCCGGCGTACCGTGGGGTTGCGCGTGCGCGACAAGGGCAGCGCCAGTGGCTCGGTCCTGGTTGAGGCCTCGGGAACGCTCTCGGCAGATTTGCCCATCGCTGTGTCCAACGCCGTCATCACCGCCGTGCTGGCCGACCCGGGGCTCAACGTCGACGTGCAGGCCACCCCCGCCGTGGTCTCCGCCACCGACACCTACGCGTGGCAGACGAC
>CAJBHN010000492.1 GCA_903952805.1 uncultured Myxococcales bacterium
CACACCAGGTCGCCCAGAAGTTCACGAACACCCATTTGCCCTTGTAGTCACTGAGCTTGATGGGGCCGCCGCCGTCTTTGCCCTGGTGGTAGACTGCCGCCAAGTCGATCTCCGGTGCCGGCGCGTTCCCCCAGTTCTCGGGGTCGACGACGCTGTCGACGAGCAGGCCGCGGAACTGGGCTCGCTTTTGGACCTCATGGGTGACGAGGCCACCAATTGAGGCCACCAGCACCCAGAAGGTCACCGCTTTGACCCAGCCAGGCACCGTCCAGGTGTGTTCGGAATACATGATCCCGATTTGGGCGCTGGCGCCTTCGCCTTCCAGCGCTGGGTCGTCGGACGTGGCTTCGGGTTGGATGATGGCGTCCGTCGTCATGGACTGTGCATACGGAGCCCGCTGCCGCCCCGCAAGCGGGCTGGGGCCTGGTGTCGGCGTCTTCAGCGCTGGAAATGGTCGTGGCCAACAATGGCCATGGGTTGTCCATTGCGCAGCAGAGCGCCTGGTTGGCCGGCCACCAGGCGCCCGACGCGGATGCACCCCGTGGGCTGCAAGCCATCGGGGACCGCCAACAAGATTGCCCAATCTTCACCGCCACCGAGGGCGTCGTCGACGGTGGCGCCGGCGGCGACATCGATGGCGTCGTCGAGGGCATCGAAGTCGACAGCCAAACCCGAGCTTCTGGCCAGTCGGGAGGCGTCACGCCCAAGGCCGTCAGAGACGTCAATCGCGGCGACGGCGAAATCGGTCAGGCGTTCCAGGCCATGAACGGGTGATGGCTCGACGTGGGCGGTGACGGCGCGGGCTTCGGTGGCTGAGAGGCCGCGACGCCAACGGGCAAAGGTGCCTTCGTCGTCTCCTGGTCGGTCCCGCAACACCATGCGCAGGCCGACCGCGCTGGCGCCAACCCGGCGTGTCAGCCACAGCCCCTGACCTGCGCGGGCCCCACGGCGCGTGACAGCGAGCTGTGGGGCGCGTCCCAGGGCGGTGATGGCGCACTGCATGGGGCCCACCGTGCGCGACAGGTCGCCGCCCAGCAGCGGCACGCCCAACGCCCCCGCGAGGGAGGCTGCCCCGCGGCTGAAGGCGCGAACGTCGTCGAGGGTGTAGCTGGGCGGAATCGACAGAGCCCACAGAAAACCAACGGGTTCAGCGTCGGCGGCGTAGAGGTCGCTCATATTCTGCGCCAGGGCCCGCAAGCCGGCAAAGCGCAACGGATACAGGGCGCGGTCGAAGTCCACGCCCTCGACCACCACGTCCGTCGTGGCGTGACTGACAAACAGGTGGTCGATGCGGGCGGTGTCGGCATCGTCTTCTTCGCCGCAGGCGCCGACCTGCCGAAAAATATCGCGGATGGCGGCGATGACGACGTCTTCGGAATCCATCAGTGCATCCAGTCGCTCGCGTTGGTGCGAGACGAAGACTCGTATCAGCTTCGTGCCATCAGGCGAGACCATGGGGGACGCCGCCCCACCGGCAGGCTCAAGCCGAGGCGGCCGGTCACGTGGATGACGGTGATGACACGACGAGCTGGGCCAGCACCG
>CAJBHN010000493.1 GCA_903952805.1 uncultured Myxococcales bacterium
GCCACGAAAACAACACGCGCAAGCACGCCTGCAATGCGGCCGTGACAAGGTGTGGTCGACGGCTCAGCGCGAGCCGCACCGAAATCGGAAACGTGAACACCCACTGCCGATAGGCCACGCGCGGCAAGAGCGATTGGAATGTTGTTGTTACCCGTAGCGGATTTATGGAAGTGGGCTTGGATCCCGTTGATCGCAGACTTCGGAACCCTTCCGATGTGGATCTGGACTCTCTGGGCCAGCCGACTCGACAAGGCTAAACTACCCAAAGCTTGATGTGTCCCGTCATCGGCATTTCCTTTGGAATTCTGCTGGCTAGTGGTTCGTGTGAGGCACAGAGCATCGAAATACGCCAAAGAATCTGCTTGGCGTACCGAAATCCCCCGTCGTCATGGCGTCCAGCCGGCACGGAACAGCTGCGGGAACCGGCAATGAGCTGCTCAAAAACGAACCCGTACGGACTTCATTGTCGGCGCCGATTGAACCCGAAAAGTGGCCCTGATCTTCTCTATATGCAACCTACTGGACGCAACGGAAACCGACGTCAGCTAGTCTTTCGTCCGGCCCGTTATCTTCGTTGTCGCCGGCGCGCAGGCCCGCGGGTGTCGTGCGCCACGACCGGCCGAAACATTGTTCGCCAAAAACATGATTTTGATCGTCAGGCGCCCAGGTCCACTCGCACACATTTCCTGCCATATCCTTCAGGCCCCATGGTGTATCGCCTTGCGGGAAGCTGCCCACCGGCGCCGTGCCGGCCCAGCCGTCGTCTTCGCCCAGGGTAATCCAACCGTTCCTGTGGAACATCTCTTTGTTGGGCGCGTCCAAGGCGCTCGGGCAGTTCGCGTCGCAGAAGTTGGCGCGGCGGCCGGTGACGGCGTCATCGCCCCACGGGTAGATGCGCGAGCCCCCGCTCTTGGCGGCGTACTCCCACTCCACCGCCGTCGGCAACATCCCGCCCACCCACTTGCAGAAATCAATCGCGGACGAGAAGTCGACGCAGTTCATCGGGTGGTCGCTGCGCTCATTTGGATGCATGACGACGTGGCCCGCCGCTACCGTGAAGCGAAAATCAGGACCGTTACACTCGTCGTCTCCCGCGCTATCGAGCTGGTCGGCGGGGCAGCCGCCGGCATCCACACAGGCCTTGTAGGCAGCGACGGTCGTCTCGGTCTGCATCATCCAGAAGCCGTCAACCGTGCGGCGCCGGCGGGGTTCGCCGTTGTATATGGGGGACGATATGATTTTGCACTGCGTGTCCTGGGGCTCACAGCCTTTGTGGAAATCGCCCGCCGGCATCCACACCCAGGTGATGCCGTGGCTGTCGCGCCAAGTCTCTCCTGCGCGCTTGGCGCTTCCCACGAAGGCAACCGTTGGGACTGGCTGTGACGCGAGCTGCTTGCCGACGCAAGCGCTCCCGTTCCACTCTGTGCCGTCCGGGCACTGTGCGCACCGGAAACCGGTGGTATGGACGGGCTCGCGAGGCTCGAAATATGAGCGGAGGCCGACGCGGAGGTACGAGGTCGAAACCTGCCAACTCCCCCCCCGGGTTTCTTTAGTTCTTTTGTTTTGGGGTTCCTCCTTCCTCAAGACATAATCAGATGGAGGCCAATCGTAATCAGAAGAGGTCCACTCACGTACATTACCAGCCATGTCCTTTAGCCCGTGACGTGTATCTCCGGCGGGGAAGCTGCCGACGGGAGCTGTGCGCGCAAAACGGTCATCACAGTAACTATTCGCGCAGTTGGCGTGCTGGGCCGTCGCCGGGTTGTTGCCCCACGGGTAGATGCGTGAGCGCCCTCCCTTGGCCGCGTACTCCCACTCGACGGCCGTGGGCAGGCGCCCGCCGGCCCACCGGCAGAACGCCGTTGCCTCGTGCCAGTCCACGTTGACGACCGGGTGGTCTAGACCACCGTCGTCGTTTCCCGGACCGCTCGCACAGGCGCCTGCCGCAACGCAGGCGTTGTACTGAGCCACTGTAGTCTCCGTCTGCGCCATCGCGAACGGCGCCACACTCTGGGTCGAGCCTGGCTTCTCGTTGATACCACACTGCGTGTCCTGTGGCTCGCAGCCGTAGTGGAAGCTGCCACCAGGGAGTCTCACCCAGACGATGCCTGTGGTGGATGGCGGGGAGGTGGCCGGCGGTGCCGGCACAACCGCCAACCGCTGGCCCTCGCACGCACTGCCATTCCACGTGGTGCCCTCGGGGCACGCCACCGTGGTCGCCGCGCACGTCGAGCCATTCCAGCTCGTGCTCGCCGGGCACTCGATTGTCTCCCGCTGCTTGCACTCACGGGCACCCCAGATCCACCCCGACGGACACTTGCCGCTCACGAGGGCCGCGATGTCGGGTTGCTTCTCGCGCACGTTCTTCGCGAGCACGACGCTCGGCCCCCGCTTGCTCGGCAGGCGGTCGCTACCCTTGAACAGGCGTTGGATGTGACTGCGGGTGAACTCGTGCGCCTCGTCCACGTCGACGGCCTTGTCGCCGTTCTCGTCCGCCCAGCCGCGCAAGGCGCCCAGCAGCAGGTACGAGTACGCCGGCCGGTCGGCATTGGGCAGCGGTCCTGCGAAGCTGTCGCTCGCCGCGAGCACGGTCGCCTTTATTGGCGCCGATGCGGCCTTGCGGTTGGGGAGGGTCGCCATCATGCCCTTCACCAGGGTCGTGCCCCCGTCGCCGGTCTTGCCGGAGAAGCAGGCGTCAAACACGACGACGCTGTGGGCTTGTTTCCCCTGGCCGATGAGTGACAGGGCACGCTCCTGAGCGACGCCGCGCGCCGACAGGCTGTCGCTGTCGGCGTCGGTATCCACACCCAGCAGCAGCCCGTCTGTGCCCTCCTTGTTCGGTGCGCCGTGGCCGATGAAGATGAACCAGAGCGTGCCCTTGGGCCCCACCTGTTGGGCGAGCTGCTCAAGGTTCTTTTCGATCTTCTCGCGCGTCGCGAGCTTGTCCGTCAGCAGCTCGACCCGGGTGGAAGGCACCTTGCGGGAGCGAAGCAGCCACTGCTGCCACGCCTCGGCGTTCTGCGCGGCGCCGTCGATCTTTGGCAGGTTGTA
>CAJBHN010000494.1 GCA_903952805.1 uncultured Myxococcales bacterium
CTCGCGGGATCTGCGAGTAGCGTGTCCCTCGAGTATTGCCGGGTCTGGGCTGCCATGGTCTCCTCAGACTGGTCCCTGGCAACACGCGTCCTGAGACGCGCAACCCGCAAGCCGCCGCTGCAGCTTCGGTCCACGCCCCCAGCGTCAAACCACCAAAATAGAGTTCAGTCGCTGGCTCATCAAACGGCGCCATCACCGGAGAGCGACACCGGATGCGAGCCAGGACGTCGTGCCCGCTCATCAATCGCGAACGTCGAGAGGGATGGTGGCGCGCTTGCCGGCACATTCCACGATGACGCTGCACTCACCGACGGCGAGGGGATGGACCACGCCCTCGTAGGTGACCTCGACGCAATAATCGCTGGCTTTGAAGGTGACCTTGGGCCCCGTCAGCACCTGCCCCTTTTCGTCTTTGACCGTCACCTTGAGCCTCACCGGCTCGCTGGACAGCTTGAACACCTTGGGGAAGTCGCCGACCGCCTCGACGACGGAGACGATGACATTGGTGACGTCGACGTCGGCGCTGACCGCTCCGGTGAACGGTTTGCCGCCCATGGTGGCCACGCTGGCGGTGATGACGGCCTTGCCAGACCCCGTCGACGTGACGACGCCATCGGCGGTGACGTCGGCGACACTGGGGTCCGAGCTCTTCCACGTGTAGCTCAGCGGCCCTTTTTGCTCATCGTGCTCGACGACGCCGCGAAAAGCGTTCACCTTGAGTGGGAAGTGGCTGCCCTGCTCCGTGGCCCGAATCGGCGTCGGCGGCACGATTTCGAGTCGATCGGGAGGCGGCACGCCGCAGCCGGTCACGACGGACACGACGGACACGAAGATTGCAGCACCGAAAAACAAGCTTGCACGCGTCATGGGTGTTGTTTCACCCGTAGCGCCTTGAATGAAAAGACCCGTCAAGCAGCGCCCTGAGCAAAAGTTCCATCACCAGCACGACACGCTGGGCCTCTCGCTGGTTCATTGGCGGCGAGCATGGATCGCGCATCGCGAGTCGGCTGGCGGCGCCCCACTTGAAGCTTCGTCGTCGCCTGCTACCCCTGTGGAGTCTCCTGGTTGAGATCCTTCGTTGTGGAGCCTTTCATGTCACGCCTCTCCCATCTGCTCATCGCGGTCTTCGCCCTGAGCCTGGCGCCCGGGGCCCACGCCCAATGGTCGAGCGCCAGCGTCTTCACCGACGACGGCGTCGAGATTGGCGTCGAGCCTCGCGTGTTTGCCGTCTTCGCCCTGCTCAACGGCGCTGGGTACGACAAAGAGACCGTGTTTGGACCCGCTCCACTGGAGCGTCCCGCCTATTCCCAAACCCGCGAAAAGCTGCGTGCCAACGTGGGCCGCAGCTCCAACAAGCCCATTTCCGACCTCATCGCTGCCAACCCCGGCACCGTTGAGCAATACATCGAGGCCGCCCTGCAACTGGGCCCCGCACCCCGCTTTGACGCCACCGCCGCGACCACACCGTTGGCCAAGGCGCTGGCCCCCGCCTTGCGCGAGTGGTTCAACGAAGAGGGAGGCAGCAGCCTGGTGCGCAACGCCAATGACGAGGTGAAAGACATCCAGAAGCATTTGCTCCCCATCATCGACAAGGCCGTCAAGGGCGTCGGTCGCATCGTGCGTCTCGGCGACGTCAGCGAGCAGCTGTTGGATGACGCTGGCGCCCAGGGTCGCGTGGCACTGATGCTCAACGAACTCGATGCCCACGGTGCCCGCACGATCCACGTCGTTGGCGACACCACCGGGGTCTTCGTGGGCCCCTTCCGCGGCACCGCCGACGAGACCGCCGCCATTGATGCGGTCATCTTTGCCTTTGCCAACACGATGATCGTTGGCGAAGTCAACAAACTGGAAAGCAAGGGCACGTTGGCCGACGGCTACGACACGGTGTCTGACGTCGTGAAGAAAGCCTGGACCACCCCCAAGGATTGGAGCCGGGCTTTGCTGGCGTGCGCCGTGAGCCGCGAAGTCCTCGCTCGTGCTGCGGCCTGCCCCGGCCTCGTCGGGGATGCCCGCAGCGACGTCGCCATGGCCCTCATCGCTCCGCGCCTGAAGGAGTTCGCGCCCACGACGGCCTTGTTCTCGGCGGCCCTGCCCGACCTGTTGGCGGCGCCACCGCCGCCGCCCCCCGAGGCAGCACCCGCCCCCGAAGAGCCCAAAGGCAAGGGCAAGAACAAGAAATGACCCCGTGGCGCGCCTTCTGGCGCGCCTTCTTCATCGGCATACGCCGATGGGCTTCCTCATCGACCAAGCAGCCCGCCATCACGTCCCTCGTTTGCGCCTGGAGCACCCCCATGAAGATCATCGATGCCCTCACCTTCGACGATGTCTCCCTCGTCCCCGCGCACAGCGACGTGTTGCCGGCGCAGGTCGATCCGAGCACCGAGCTCGGACGGGGGGTGCGCCTGACGATCCCTTTCATGTCGGCAGCCATGGACACCGTCACCGAGACCCGCACCGCCATCGCCATGGCCCAAAGTGGCGGGCTGGGTGTTGTGCACAAAAACCAGCTTCCCGACGCCCAGGCCGACATGGTCAGCAAAGTCAAAAAGTACGAGGCGGGCGTGGTGCGCGCTCCGCACACCCTGCGCGCTGATGACCTGGCGAAGGATGCCTTCGACAAGATGGCCCGTCACGGCGTCAGCGGCTTCCCCGTGCTCGACGAAGCGGGACGGCTGGTGGGCATTGTCACCCGCCGCGACCTCAAGGCGGCCACGCCGACGACGCCGGTGCGACAGGTCATGAGTACCAACCTCGTCACCGGCACCGAGGGCGTCAGTCGCGATGAGGCCCTCGCTCTC
>CAJBHN010000495.1 GCA_903952805.1 uncultured Myxococcales bacterium
ATATGACCTCCGTCGCAACTTCTTCAGCCCAGCCGAATAAGCAGCAGATCTTCGTCAGTATAACACCCGAGCTGGGCGAGATCACGTTGTCGACGCCAGATCAGTTGCCCTGGCACCCTCGATGCGCATCGTGGCCGTCCTCCGCTGATGCATGTGCTCACGGTGGCGTCGCAGCAGTAGCTCCCACATCGCCCGACAAGGTCGGTAGTTGGCGCCAATCGGCGTCAAGGGGGACGACCCGGTGCCTCACGTCACCGTCGACGATCCAGATGGCTTCGTCGCTGTCGACCTGAAGCAAGGGTTCAAGGGCCTGACCAGCCGCCCGCGACATCAACGCCCACCACCGGCCCCCAGCGACCGGCACGCGCAGGCGGTGGTCGCTGCCGATGGCCACGATGGCTGGCAGCGGTTCGTCGTGACCCGTGCTGAGTCGCGTCCATAGGCCACCGGCACCGAGCAGCACCTGCCGAATCATGACCGGCGCGTCTTCGCTGATGAAGGGCAGCACATCATGGCCGGTCGTGACGATGAGGCCGCCGTCAGCGTCCCGTGCGACGCTGCGGTCCAACAAGCCAGACAGGCCCGCATGGTAGATCCGGTCTCCGTCGTGGAACCAGTTGCCACGTCGTGAGAAGTAGAGGCCGGCTGGGGCATCGGGCCGATTTTCTTCGTTGTCATCGCGAGGGTCTCGCATGCGGACCATGCTCGGGTACGATGAAGGGGATGACAAGTGTGTGCACCGAGCAAGCTGACGTCACCCTGCGACCCCTTCGCATGACCGACAAATTCGCCATCCGCCGCTGGATGGCCGACCGCAATGTCATTGATTTTACCGTCGTCGTTCCTGGCCCAGCGTACGGCCCCGTGGTCCCATACTCTGCTGGTGAAGCCGATCGTTATCTGGAGTTGTTGGTGCGCGATCCCGAGCGCCGCAGCTGCGCCATTCTCCTCAACGGTGAGCACGTCGGCAATGTTGGCCTCAAGGCCATCAATGAACGCCGCGGCACAGCGGAGTGTTTCATTGAAGTGGGAGAGCTGTCGGCCCGCCGACGTGGCGTTGGCGCTCGCGCGATGACGGCCATGTTGGACATCGCCTTTGACGAGCTGCGGGTGCAGTCGGTCCGACTTGGGGTGTTCGACTTCAATGACGCAGCCATCGCCCTGTATCGCAAGATCGGGTTCGTCGACGACGGCCGGCTGGGCGACCATTGGGTTCGTGGCAGGGTGTATGCCGTCAATGCCATGCGGGTCGATCAGCACAGCTGGCTTCGTGGACGTCTGCGACCCCCGGCCCGTTGACCCTTGAGGGGCAGGTGCCAGCGAAGGTGTCGAGGACAGCGTCGTTTCCGGTCACCCTGTCGACTCCGGGCGCGAGCCGTCGTAGGCAACGGGTGTGCCGTTCCGCGCGATCTTGGAGACCCTGGTCCACAGCAACAGTCCCGCCGTCCGTGGGGCCGTCTTTTGTGACCACGAAGGCGAACGCGTCGATGCCTGTTGCGGCAACGTTGACCCCTTTGTCATGGACGTCACCGGTGCCACCTGCGCCGCCACCGCCGCGGCCATGCTGCGGGGGCAGCGCCTGCGGGTTGTGATGGGCGACGACGTGCTGTGGATTGTGATGGTCGACCAGGGGTATTATCTGGTGGTGTTTTGCCGTCCGGGCTTTGACCTGAGCTGCAAAGCGATCTTCCCCAGCATCGCCGACGCGCTGGCTGCCTACATGTAGGTAACTGCTCGTGTCGTCGTTCGCATCTGGACTCGCTACGGTTCGACGGTGATGAGCGCGAGGCGAGTGGTGAGTTGGGCTTTGGCCATGAGCATCATCGGTGATGGTGCGGCCTGTCGAGGTCGCGTCGCGAACGGTGCTCACGTCGAGGCTGGCGAAGGCGAGGGCGAGGACGCTGGTGAGCTGCCTGATGCCAGGGACCTGCGCCTGCTGGTTGGACGCGGGGAAGCGGTCGCCGCCAACGACGGACCCGATGTGCCGGCTGTCTCATGGCCGACGCCGCCAGCAGGGGTGGTGGTCGTCGATCTAGGCAACCTGGTGGTGGGTGCGGATGGTCGCACTGGTGCGTTTCACGTCGACGTCGACGAGCGCATCCATGGTCTCACGGTGGTGGTGTACGGCGACGCTGACGCTTTCGTGATTCCGATGCGGGTGCTTGGTGCCGATGGCATGGTCGTTGTCGACGACGCCCCCTTACCTGGTGACACACCGGGACTGGTCCAGTTGAAGGGCCTTTCCCGCGGCTTCACGGGTCAATTCGCGTCGCCCGGGCGCGTCTTGCCCCAGCGCGGCATGGGCGCGTTTCAGGTGCCTTCGAGCCCCGACCTGCCGCTCACTCCCGGTCGCTGGCGAATTCAGCTGGGACAGTTCGACGTCGACGCCGCTGCAGCAGCCAACGATCCCGTCATCACGCCACGGCCCGGTGCGGTACGCGTCGCGGTGTTGCTCCGTGTGCAACGCGTGGGACCGGGGGCGGTCGGGTTGGCATTTCATTTCACAGGTGCTGCCGGGCTGACGACGTCAACGGCGTCGGCTTCGCCGGCGTTTTTGGACATGCTCGCGCTGGTTGGCAACGTCTATGGCGGGGTCGACGTTGACGTCACCGACGTCGCTCTGCTGGATATTCCAGACGGCGACGCCGTGCGGACGGTGGTGTTGGCAACGCCTGCGTGCGACGGCGACGAACTGGATGCGCTGGCGGCGCGGGGCGTGCCTGAGCGGCTGAATGTGTTTGTCATCGATCGCTTCGAATGCGGGGCCTTCGGACCGTTTCTGCTCGGCTTGTCGTCGGGCTTGCCGGCTTTGCCATGGGCGAATTCACCGCGATCAGGCGTCGTCGTCGCGGGGAGCTTTCTGCTGGATGATCCCGCGCTCTTTGCCGTCGCGGTTGCTCACGAACTCGGACACAGCTTCGGATTGTATCATTCGCGAGAGAACGACCGATTCAATGCCGACATCTACGATGTCGTCAAAGACACCCCCGATGACGACGACGCCCGGGCCAATCTG
>CAJBHN010000496.1 GCA_903952805.1 uncultured Myxococcales bacterium
CCCGATCGGGGCCAATACCCTGCGCTTTCGCCCGCCAGCAGGGCGCTGCCGCCCACGGCGCTTGGGTGTCTGTCCTCGGGAGGGCGTCCACACGCCGCCGACGACGCTGAGGCGTGGCATGCTCCATGCGGTGCCTTCGCGCTGGAGGCACCATGCGCTCGACTCTGTGGCTGTGCGCCCTGACCATTCCTGCTGCTTCGTTCAGCGGCTGCGACTGCGGCGTCGTCGTCGACCTCGTTGGCAGCTGGGAGTTCTCGTGGGCCGTGGAGCAGGCCGCCGGCCTGTGCGCCGACGAGGTTGGTGAGGTCAGCACCGGTGTCATCGACATCGAAGCCGGCGACACCGCCGACGCCTACGACCTCACGGGTTTCGGTGACGAACCCACGCTTGTGTTGAGGGGAACCTTCGATGGCGGCACCCTGCAATTTGAAGGCAGCTTCGCCGACGATACCGGCACGACGACCTCATCGACGACGCTGGACCTGTCGTCTGACGGCGACCGCCTGACGGGGAGCGAACAATGGAGTTGGGAAAGCGAGACCGCTCCCGGTGCGTGTCCGTCGGCGACGTCGTCGGTGACCGCCACACGGCGTTGACCTGGGGGCTTGTTCAGCCGGGCGTCAGGGTCAGGGCCACTTCGACCGCGAGGTGGTCGGACAGAAAAGGCAGACGATGGCGGCCGAACCGCCAATGCTCCACATGGTGATCGTCGACGTGGAAACGGTGGCCGCCACCGTCGCGCACGAAGATCCGGTCAAAGCGCTCGGTCTCGCTGGTGTGATGAAACGTCGGCTGCGGCGGGCGCTCGCCGAGGGAGTCGTGGAAGCCAGCCCTGGTGATGCGGTCGACCGACGCACGATCGACGGCGCTGTCCTCGTAGAAGTTGAAGTCTCCCATCAAGATCACCGGGCCGTCGACGGCCTGGGCTTCCTCGAGGGCAATGTCGGTTTGCCGGGCCCGGCTGCGAGCGTCCTTGGCGGAGGCGTAGGCCTGCAGGTGGGTGTTTAAAATGGTGATGGGCGTGTCGTCGACAAAGATGCGGGTGTGCAGCACGCCTTTGTCGCCAAAGGGCAGCAATCGACGTCGACCGTAGCGGCGGTTGCGCACGACCTCGACGCGGTGGGGGCTGGCCAGGGCCAGCCCCGAGGTGCCGTGGTCCGGCCGCGTCATGCCCTGCACATCGAGGCCGGGGGTGCCACGCCAGACCTCCTGCAGGGCGGCCACGTCGAAGGCGCGCTCGCGCAGGAAGCGGGCCAGCAACGGGTAGCGCCGCGTCGGCGACACCGACGAGATGGGCCACGGCAGCCCCCACGTGTTCAAGGTCAGGACGCGCAGGGAAATGGTCATGGACAGCATCTGCCATCTGCAGCGGCGCTGTGCTGTCACGGGGGCATCACAGCGATGCCAGTGCTCGAGCTGCGGGCTTCGCGATGGCGCCCCCATTGGCATCGGCCTGCTGCGCGTCCTGGCGGCCTGCCTTCGTCGTTGGGACCGGTTCTGCTGTCCCGGGTTGGCGGAGCGGCGCACTTGCATCCAGGGGCATCCTGGCGTGCCTGGACGCGTCCGGTCGAGGCGGCGCCGCGATGTATTCGACGGGTTCGCGTAGCCGCCTGGCGGCGCAGCCAGCGACATCGCTGCTGCCAGCCCGTGCTGATGCCGCGCCAAGCCACTCTGCTCGGGAATCGACGCACCATTGGCGCGGCTCACGCACCGCGCTACCTCACGGGCTCCTGCCCGAGGAGAACTGTGCGCTTTCCCGGTCGACGCAAACACACCCATTACTTCCCGGTCCACGACCGCGACCCCCTGCTATACTCCAGCGGTCCTCGCGATCCCGCGATGAAGTCGCACGTCATCGGCATCGACCAGACCCTCGTCGACATCGATGCCCGCGTCCCCGACGAACTGCTGGCGCGTTTTGGGCTGCCGCGAGCGGCGTCGACGGTGATCGACAACGAGCGAGCCGGGAGATTGTATGACGAACTGCTGGCTGGAGGCCTGATTCGCTATGAGTTCGCCGGCGGCACCGTCGGCAACACGCTGCACAACTATTCGCTGCTGGCCGACGACGCCTCTATTCTGCTCGGCGTCATGAGCGATTCGATCCGGGTCGGCACGTCGGGGTACCGCTACCTGTCAAACACCTCGAGCCGCGTGAACCTCGACCATTTGCAGCCCGTCGACGGGCCCATCGGCCGCTGCTTCGCGCTCATCACGCCCGACGGTGAGCGAACCTTTGCGATCAGCGAAGGCAAGATGAACGCGCTGCGTCCCGACAGCATCCCCCCCGATATTTTCGACGACGCCTCCTCCCTCGTGTTGTCGGCGTACCTGCTGCGCTGCAAACCCGACGATCCGATGCCGGCGGCGACGATGCGCGCCATCGAGCTCGCCCGGGAACGCCACGTCCCGGTGGTGCTTGGTCTGGGCACGGCCTTCGTCATCGCCGAGCGTCCTGCCTATTGGCAGGAGTTCATCCGCGAGCACGTCGACATCGTGACGATGAATGAAGACGAGGGCGCGGCGCTGACCGGCTCTGCCGATCCGCTGACGGCCTGCGACCTCGCCCTGCAATGGGCCGACCTCGTGCTGTGTACCGCGGGGCCGACGGGGCTGTATCTGGCGGGCTACACCGACGACGACGTCAAACGTGAGACCCGCTATCCGCTGTTGCCCGGCGCCATCCCTGAATTCAATCGCTACGAGTACAGCCGGCCAATGCTGAAGGCCAGGTGCAGCGCCCCCGTGAAGGTCTACGCGCACATCGCGCCCTACCATGGGGGCCCCGAGCGCATCACCAGTACCAATGGCGCCGGTGACGCGGCCCTGTCGGCGCTGCTCCATGATATCTCGGCCAACCGCTACCACCGCCGCAGCGTGCCCAATTCGGCCAAGCACGTGCGCGAGTTTCTGACCTACTCGTCGATGAGCCAGGTGTGCCGCTACGCCAACCGCGTCAGCTACGAAGTGCTGCTGCAGTCCGCCCCCCGCCTCACGCGCGGTCTGCCTGAACGCGAAGACGGCCTCGACGACGAGGCCTACTGGGCGGTGTGAGCCGGCTCAGGGGGCGCGGGCGTCGCCTGCGCCACCGGCGCTGGCATCGGCACCGTCGCTGGTGCCCCCGGGCATGGCAGCGACGCCGAAAACACCGCCGTCGTCGACACCGTGGCCCGCAGATAGGGGTCGTGGACGGCGATGTCGTCGACGGCCACGCGCCCGATCTCCACCGAGGTGCACAGGGGGGCGACGCCGTCGACGAGGCTGATGGTCATGGTCAAGGCGTCGGTCAGCTTCTGCTTCACAGTGGCGAGACGGGCCGACAAGTCCAGGCGCAGGGCCTTTTTGACGGCGTCGACGAGAGCCTGCTCCTTCAACGCGAGCGCGACCTTCAACAGGGCCTGGTCGGTCTCGACGGTGGGGCGCAGGTCGGGGAACTCCAGGAAGTTGTCGCGGATGGTCGGCTTGCCCGCCAGGTAGAGGTCGCCGTCGACGTCGACGCGCACGCCCTGTTCGACGAAGCCGCCGATGCGCACCCGCACCACGACCTCGCCGCCGGCGGCGAAGACCTCGGGGGAAGTGATGAACAGGTGGGGCTGCTCCGTTGAGAAGAACAGCTTGCCGTCGGGGAAGGCCATGCCCATGGCCTTCTGCAGCTCGTCGTAGCCGGCGGCGATGGGGATGCGCAGCGCGAAGGGTCCCCCCTCGATGCCTGACGAGTTCTTCAGCGGCGGCAGCGGTGCCAGCGGGCCCGGTGGCGCGCCTTCGACGACGACGACCGCGCTGCCGTCGACACCACGCGCGGTGCAGGGCATCGTCAACGACGGCGCCACCGTCAGCGCGAGCTCCTTCTCCAGGCCATCGGCCAGGATGGTGGGGCCGGCCTCCAGGGCCCGCAGGTCGAGGGTGAAGCACGCCGACGCCGGCTCCAGCGGCAGAAACAGCGGCGCCGCCAACTTCTGATGCAAGCCCAGGAAGGCCGGCTGCAAGTCGACCTGCAGCCCCGTCAGCTTCTCGAGCAGGGTCTGTTCGACGTGAGCGACCAGGCCGGCGGTGTCGGCCAGCCGCATGCGGCGGTCGTCGCTGCTGACCTTCACCGTCACGGCCTGCAACACCAGCTTGTGGTGGGCCGTCAGCACGGGTTGGACATCGGCCTTCACCTTCATCGTGATGTTCAACATGGCACCGGGGACGTCGACGATGGCGGTGACGTCGGTGGTGGCGGTCATGCTCTTCCTGGCATCGTCGAAGGCCAGCGAAAACGGCTGGCGTTGCCAACTCCAGGTGCGGGCTCCCAACAGGGCATAGGCGCCGGTGTCGCCGCGGGGCACGAGGGCATCGAGCAGCGCCTCAAGCCCCTCTCTCGTCACCGTGAGGTGCATCGTGGGCCGCTGCAGTGGCGGGTCGGCGATGGGCAACGACCGTTCGTCGACCGGGCGCTTGGGGTACAGCGACGCCCGCGTCGCCGTCGCCGTCGGCTGGGGGCCGTCGGTGGCGCAACCGTTGACGACGGCAAGGGTCACACACAGCGCCAGGGAAGCACGAATACGCATGAACGCTCAGTGCGCCAGCGATGTCGAAAATGGAACGCCCTGCGTGACGGCTATTCGTAGCGGAGCGCCTCGATGGGATCGAGCCGGGCCGCCCGCGCCGCCGGATAGAGGCCGAAGATGACGCCGACGGCGACGGAGAAGCCAAAGCCCAACGCCACCGACCACGGCGGCACATAGGGGTCGGGGAAGCCTGGTACGACGGCGGAGACGCCGTAGGCGATGCCAACGCCGAGGGCGACGCCAATGACCCCTCCCAATCCCCCGAGGGCGCCTGCCTCCATCAGGAACTGTCGCTGGATGTCGCTTTTGCGGGCCCCCATGGCGAGACGGACGCCGATTTCGCGGGTGCGCTCCGTGACGCTCACCAACATGATGTTCATGATGCCGATGCCGCCGACCAGCAGGCTGACGCCGACGATACAGACCACGACCCAGGTGGCGACGCCCGAGACCTCCTGGAAGCTTTTCAAGATCTCGGCCTGGGTGGTGATGGTGAAGTCGTCGGCTTCGCCGCTCTTGATGCGTCGATGTCGTCGCAGCGTGCGCTTGACCTGCTCGGTGACAAGGTCGACATCGTCGAACTCCGTCAACTTCACCAGCAAGATCCCACCGCGGTTGGGGTTGGTCAGGCTCAGCG
>CAJBHN010000497.1 GCA_903952805.1 uncultured Myxococcales bacterium
GCCGCCGCCGGCGCCGGCGCTGCCAACGACGACGGGTGTTTCACCCGGCGCCGATGCGCCCGTGGCTGCTGTGCTCCCGGTGGCCATGGCCGTCGTGCCATCGCGGCTGTCGTCGTCGGCGACCAGGCCATCGCCGAAGCCATCGCCCGAGCCGCCTTCGACGACAGCGACAGCGACAGCGACACCGACACCGACGCTGCCGCCCTTGACGTCGGCACTCGTCAAGCAGGGCATTGTGCAGAGTCTGGGCAAGGCCAGTGCCTGCACCAATACCAACATCAAGTTGGCGCCCAGCGGGCCTGGCCTCTTCATCGACCATTGCCCGAGCTACCAGACCCTGGAGGGTTCGCGGCAGGTGTCGTTGACGCTGGCTCCCGACGGCAGCGTCTTGTCAGCCCGCTTTGCCGACGCCGCCACCAACGACAACCGCCTCGGGGCCTGCGTGCTGCAGTCGTTGCTGGCCTGGAAACTGTTGCCTTTTGCCGCAGCAGAGCCCGTCGAGATTACCCAGCGGGTGACCTTTGAGCCCTGCGTGCCCATCAACGGCACATGCGTGTTTTGATCACGCCACCGCGAGCGGTGACGTCGAGCCGGAGTTGCTTCGGGAGTGCAGGGTCCATCGGATGAGCCCGCCATGCCGCTGGAGCATGGCGAGCCAGCGCACACGCACGCTTGACGGTTTGTCGAGACTGCACGATCAGTCGCGTTGCCGTTGCCGCGAGGCACAGAGCACCAAGGAGTCTCCACCGTGTTGAATATGCCGTTGAACTGGTTCCCCCGCTTCCTGCCCGTGGCCCTTGGACTGGTGGTGTGTTTCGATGTCGTCGGCTGCGCCACGACGCTCGACGTCATGGTGAGCGAGCCCGCTCCCGTGAACCTCGGCGCCGCCCAGCGGCTGTCGGTGGTCCAAAGCGAAGGACGACGCAGCGCCAAGGAGTCCGTCATTGCCATGCTGCAGGCCAACGCGCGCAGCGGCGGCTATTTTCAGTTCGCCGACCGCAGCGACGAAGGCATCACGTTGAGGGCCGTGGACCGCCAGGCGGAGATCGTCGGCGGCAAGGCGCCGCAAGCCGGTGACGAGGTCTATGTGCGCGTCGACGTCCAGGGCTGGGAGGCGGACAGTGAAGAGCGGGAAAGCAAAGACAGCAAGGGCGTTGTCACCACGTCCAGGTTCAACGTCGGTACCGTCATCCTGGGCGTGACCATTGGCCTTCCCAGCGGCAAGGCCGTCGTCAACGAGAAGGAATACGTCGGCAGGAGCGAGGTCGACGCGGCCAGCCTCGACAAGGACGCTGCCATCGTGATGGCGGCCCAAAACGCGGTCTATGCCCTGCTGACGGACATCACGCCGCGCGTGGTGCGGAAATCGATTCGGATGGATGATGACGATGAGGGGCAAAAATCGATCATCGAAGTGGCCAAGAAGGGCAACCTGCAAGTCGCCTTCGCCGAGATGCAGAAATACGCCGATGCCAACCCGAGCAACGTCGTGGCGACCTACAATCTCGCGGTCATCAAGGATGCGATGGGCGAGTATGTCGCCGCCATCGAGTTGTACAACAAGGCGGCCAAGGGTTCGTCGAAGGCCTGGTATGGCGAGACCAGGGCCGAGTGTGCCGCTCGGCTCGCCGCGCACCAGGCCTTGTCCGAGTAGTTTCCACCCACCGAAACGGGCACGACCGTCGCCGCCCAAAAAAACTCAGCCGACGGCGCTGTCGTCGGCTTCGACGGCGAGGGGGCGGGTGGCTCGTGACAGGTCGTCGATGGAGCTGGCCCGCGAAATCTCCCGGGCCCGACCTTCGGCGAGGGCGGCGACGGCGCTGCGGATGATTTCGGCGGCGGCCCGGGCGGCCTTCACCGGCGGCAGGTGGGCCGTGAGGCGGGCGAGGTCGGCGGCGGGCAGGGGCGGGCCTACGGTGGCCACCAGGCGACGACCAAAGCGGGGGCGGCTCGCGCCACGGGGGAAGGCGTCGAAGCACCCCTCCATGTGGATGGGCAGCACGTCGGTGTTGGTGGCCATCGCCAGCTTGGCGACGAGGGGCTTGAACGCGCCCAGGGTGCCGTCTTCGCGGCGGGTGCCCTCGGGGAAGATCAACACGACGTGGCCGCCCAGCACGACGGCGCGGGCCTGCTCAAAGGCCAGGCCTGAGCCCGTTTCGCGATCGATGGGGACCAGGTTGGTCAGGTTCTCGAAGAAGGCCACCTTGAGCGGGTTGCCCTCAAAGAAGTAGTCCTTGGCCGCCAGGGGCTTGAGGCCCTGGCCGTAGTCGCCGAGGGCGTACTTCACGAGGCCCGTGTCCAGGTGCGACGTGTGGTTGGCGACGACGATGCAGTTGCGGTTGGCGGGCACGAAGGCCTGCCCGCGCACCACGGTGTCAAAGCCCGATTGGTACAGGCGCTTTTGCGCCAGCGACAACGCCGCCCGCGCGGCCTTCACCGACGGCGCCTTGATGGCGAGCTGCACGGCCTCCTGCACCAGCGGCGGCCAGGCGCTGTCGACGACGACACCGCCAGCGACACCGCGCAGCAGCCGTTGGCCGGCATCGCTTTCGCTGGCGCCGCCACGGGCCAGCACCTTGGCGTCGCGCACGAGGGCTTCGACCTCGGCGACGGTCTCTTTGGTGACGAGGACCTCGGGGTCCAGCCGCACACCCAGTGTGCCCTCGAGTTGTCCCTGCAGCTCGACCCACATCAGCGAATCGAACGACAAGTCCGCCGTCAACGACGTCGACGACGACAGCGTGCCGGTGTCGACGCCGGCGGTGCGGGCGATGGCCTCGCGCACGGGCTTCTGGGTCGGGTCGAGGGTGACGACGACGGCGTCGCTGCTGCCGCCGATGCCAAGCTCGAGGTCCTTCTCGCGGCGCAGCAGCAGCGCTTCGAGGCCGGCCTTGACTTCGCGACGCTTGACCTTGCGGCTCGCCGTGCGGGGCAACAGCGCGTCCCAGCTCTCGATGACGGCGGGGCGCTGAAAGGCGGGCAGCTTGAGCACGCGCTGGCCCACCAGGGTGCGCGCCTTGTGCACGAGGGCGGGGTCGGCGCTGGCGACGGCGGTGCCGCTGCTGTCGTCGGCGGCGACAAAGACCAGGGCGAGGCGCTCGCCTCCCTTGGGATCGGCGATGCCGAGCAGCGCCAATTCGAGCACGCCGTCGACGAGCTCCAGCCGCTTCTCGACGTCGTCGAGGTAGATGTTTTCGCCGGCGGCGGTGACGACGACGTCCTTGCTGCGGCCCACCAGCTTGACGCGGCCAGCGGCGTCGAAGGTGCCGAGGTCGCCGGTCTTCAACCAGCCGTCGTCGGTGAGGACGGCGCGGGTGGCCTCGTCGTTGTCGAAGTAGCCGCGCATGACGTTGTCAGCCCGGGCCCACAGCTCCCCCATCGCGCCGGGGGTGGCGGTGACGTCGAGGCCGGTGTCTGGGTCCATCAGCTTCAACTGCACGCCGGGGATGGGCCTGCCGACGGTGCCAGCCGGCATGCCGAGCTTGCCCTCGGCGACGGTGAGCACCGGGGCGGTCTCGGTCAGCCCGTAGCCCTCGGCCAGGGGAAGGCCGAGGCCCTGGAACAGCTCGTGTGTCGACGGCGGCAGCGCTGAGCCACCCGAGATCAGCACCCGCAGATGACCACCGAGCTGATCATGGACGGGCTTCAACAAGATGGGGCCGAGAGAAAAGCCGAAGCGGGCGCCAACGCTTTTGTTGATGGACAGCAGGGTGCGAAACACCGACGCCTGCAGGTCGCCGCCGTCTTCGGCGGTCTTTTTCATGCGCCGCTCGAGCAGCTGCCACAACGCGGGGACGCCGACGATGGCGGTGATGCGGGCGGACTTCAGGGCGCTCAGCACCCGCTCGCCGACGAGGGCGTCGGGAGTGAATATTTGGGCGCCGCACGCCAAGGGCATCAACAGCCCGCAGGTGAACTCAAAGGTGTGATGCAGGGGCAGCACGCTCAGCAAGCGGTCCTTGCCCGTCACGGGGAACACCGACAGCAATGAGCCCAACAGCGAGCAGAAGTTCTGGTGGCTGAGCATGACCCCCTTGGGGTCGCCGGTGGTCCCCGACGTGAACAGGATGCTGGCGAGGTCGTCGGCGGTCGGCAGCGTGTGCTGGGCGAGGTCGAGCCCGGGGCCCGTGGTCGCCGTCAGATGCAGGTCGAGGACGGGCGCGTCGATGTGCTCCGCGAGGGCTACGCCAATGCGGCTGCGTACCCCCTTGTCGACGACGGCGAGGCGGGCGCGCGCCTTTTTCAACACGACGTGGGCCGCGGCGTCCTCGAGGTTTGGGTCCAGCGGCACCAGCGTCGCACCGAGCAACAAGGTGCCAAAGGCGACGATGCCCCAGGCTGGATGGTTGGCGCCGGCGATGACGACGCGGTCGCCGGGGACCACGCCGACCTGCTGCAGGCGCAGGGCCACCGCCCGGGCCCGGTCGAGGAGTTCCTGGTAGCTGACGTCGACGGTGACGGGGTCGCCGGGCTGCAGCGACTCCGGCGCCATGATCATCGACAGGGCGGGCTTTCGGCCGTGGCGCTCGGCGGCGCTGACGAGCAGGTGGGCCAACGACGGGTAGGCAGGCACCGAACGTCGGGCCCGCTGCTGGTCACGAGCACGGCGCAGGCGCACGCGTTCGTCGAGCAGCGGAAATTGGCGTTCATGCATGAAGGCACGCCAGTCGACGCGGGTGTCGACGACGGGCAGCGACGCCCTGGCACACAGCAGCCGCAAGCCTCGTTGGGCAAAGCGGACGTCGTCGGCGACGAAGGGGGCTGCGCTGCCAACGGCGGTGTCGTGGGCCGACGGTGACGCCAGCGACTCCAGCGCGTGCCGGGCCTCGGTGGCGGCCTGCCCCGCCTGCGTGGACAGCCGCCCGAGGCCCCGGGCCATCAACGACGTCGCTGCCGCCAAGCCCCGGGTCGAGAGGTCGCGGCCGGCGTCGAGGACGGCGGGCAGGTTGCGGGCGCTGTGGTCGACCGACAGCAGGCGAGCCGTCAAGGGCCGCTCGTCGTCGTGACGACGCAGATGCAGGTCGAGAAGATCGAGCACCCGCTCCATCGGCAGCATGGACTCGGGATGGCTGCTGACGTGGGCAACCTTGACGCCGATCTCGCCCTCACCGACGGCCACCGCGGCCAACACGGCAGCGACGATGGCGTCGACGACGATGTCGGCCGGCAGGGCCTCCAGGCGGGTGCGGGCGGCAAAGGGCAGGCGAACGGCGCCGTCGGCAACGCGCTCCCGCTGGGCCAACAGGGCAGGTGCAGGCAGGATGTCGTCGCCGACAACGGTGCTGCCAACGTCGTCGTCGTCGGTGACTGCGCCGACGCGGCGGTCGGCCAACAGGGCCGGCAGGCGGAGGATGGTCACCGGCACGTCGTCGCCGACCTGCACGGCGACGAGCTCGCCGATGGCCCGCGTGAAGCCGCGCAAGGCCCACGCACTCGCGGTGGGAAATCGCCACCCGGCGGCGGCCTCGACCATGGCCCGGCGCAGCGCGACGTCGAGGTCGGCGACGCGGGCTTCCTTGACGGCGGCTTCAAAACCGCGGCCGCTGCCAGGCCCGCCCTGGGCCACGACGCGATCGCGCACGGCCTGCCGGCGGGCTGCCATCGCATCGGCGTGCTCGACGGCGGCGCGGGCGAAGGCGGCGCGCTCCGTCAGCGACGTTCGCTCAGCGATGACGTTCAGCTCGCCGCCCAGCAGGCCGGCCCCGCCAAAGGGGACCTCGCGGGGGTCGACCTCGGCGTGCAGGCCCCGTCGCGGACCGACCACGCTGAGGCGGGACACAAACACCAAGGGAGCCCGATGCTCGACGGCGAGGGCGGCGAGGGCTTCGGTCCGATAGACGTCCTCGGTCAGGGCGTCGTCAAGGCGGGTGACGTCGCTGCAGGCGCCCGCGAGGTGGACGACAGCGCCGATCAGGCCGTCGCTGAGCACCTCATCGCCCGCGTCGTGATCGACGATGACCAGGCCTTCCGCCTCCAGCCGGGCGACCACCGCCCGCGCCACGCTGCGATCCGATGCAAACAGTCCCGAGACGACGACGACAGAGCCAGCCATGCCGATGGTCTCACCGACGGCGCGGCGTCCTGCAACGGGCGATTCCCGCCCCGGCGCCGTTCGCAGTCGATGCGTGTATGTGTTTAAAATACCTGGGCTATTTTCGGCGACGCAGGCGCAGCACCAGGGCCGAGCCAAACAGCAGCGCCAGGCCCAGGCTGCCACCGACGTCGCGCCGGGAGGCGGCACAGCCGGCGTCGTCGACAAAGGGCGGCCACAGCAGTTGGTCGCTCTCGTAGACCGGGCCGTCTTGGGGCACGCAGGTCAGCTGGCCGCGATCAATGACGGCGACGGCGCCGTCGTCGCAGACGCAGGAGGGGCGGTCGTTGAGGGGGACACAGGTGCCCAGGCCGCAGACCGCTCCCGAGCAGGCGTCGGTGCCAGCGCCGTGGAGGTTCACCGCCAACGACGAGCAGGCCACCTGCAGGCCGCCGCCGGGCGCGTTGATGCTGCGGGCGACGTGGCCATTGCGACACACGCAGCCGTCGCCGAGTTCGCTGCCGGCACAGGCGTCGCCGTCGCCGCAATAGAGGCCGCCACAGACGGGCATGACCGGCGCCGTGCAGTTGTCTGACACCTGGGCCGAGAGGTCGAGGATGCCGTCGACGTCGCCGGCAGTGTCGTTCTCGGGCCGGGCCACGAAGATCGGATCGGCGAGCATCTCGTCGGGGTCCATGCGGCCGTAGAAGCGGGTCAGGTAGCGCCCCTCGCCCAGCATCGACAGCAGCGTCGCGCGCGAGGACTCCTCGGTCTCTGTGCCGAGAAAGACGCCGCCCAATCGGTTGAGCACCTCGGTGGCGGGCTGGGCCCTCTCGACCACGAAGCCGAGGCCGCCAGCCTCGTCGATGCGCTTGCTGACGAGCGCGAAGTAGTTGTTCTGGTTGAACTGGTCGAGGTGGATGTCGGCGTGGTCGAGGGGGACCTCGGCGTAGTTCAAGGTCGTGTAGCGACGGGGACCGATGACAAAGATCTCAAAGCCCATCTGGGCTTCGGCGGCGATGGCCGTCAGGCGCAGCGGAATTTGCGGATTGGGTTGGGGACAGTGGATGCGGATGGGGACCATATCCTGCACGTCGGTGTCGGCGCGCAGCCGCGCTGCCAGGAACTGGTAGCCTTCCAGGGTGTAGCTCTCGATGAAGGGCAGCATGCCGTCGGTGACCTGATAGCCATGCTCGCGCAGCCAGGCGGCCAGCACCGCGGGCTCGCCGCCCTCGACGACGACGATGCCCTCAAATGGCCCCACGCTGGGGTACTCGGTGACATTGACGCCCACGCCATTTTCGGGGCTCGCGCCATCGGCAACACTGCTGAGGGCCTCGCTACAACCGAGGTTGAAGCCGCCGCCGCCGCAGCCGTTGACCGTCGGCGGAATGAAGCTCGGGGCGGTGGCCAGGTCCAGCAGCTGCAGTTCGTCTTTGCC
>CAJBHN010000498.1 GCA_903952805.1 uncultured Myxococcales bacterium
CCCGAATACCTCGACGTGCTTGAGCGCATGCCGCGTACCCTCGACCTCGGTACCCAGCTCGCCCACGGGCCACTGCGCGCCTATGTCATGGGTCAACGGGGCGCCAGGAACGAGCCCGCCACCGCCGAGGACCGCGCCCGCATGCGCGTTCTCGCCGAGCAGGCGCTGCGTGCCGGTGCCCTGGGCGTGTCGACGTCGCGGACATCACTGCATCGAGCCATCGACGGCGAACTCGTCCCCGGCACGACGGCCGATCAAGAGGAACTCTTCGCCCTCGGTGACGCCCTCGGCGCCGTCGGCCACGGCGTCTTTGTCGCCGCCTGCGAACACAAGGACCTCCCGGGCGAGGTCGCCATGTTCGGCGAGCTCGCCCGCCGCAGTGGCCGCAATGTCACCGTCAATCTCAGCCAGACCGAGGCTTCGCCCGAGACATGGCGCGACTCGCTCCGCCGGGTCGAGGCTGAACGGGCCAGGGGCGCCAACCTCGTCGCCCAGGTCGCCGGCCGCGCCATTGGCGTTGTCATGGGCCTCGAACTCACGGCCCACCCGCTGCTGCTGACGGCCAGCTACCTCGAACTCCACGGCGAACCGCTGGCCGATCGCGCAGCCGCTTTGCGGGACCCGGTTCTGCGTCAGCGGATCATCGACGACGAAGAACTCGACCTCGGCCCCCTGGGCGACCTCGTGTTGAAGAACATGGACAAGATTTTTGTCGTGGAAGGCGCTTTGGACTACGAGCCCGACCCGTCCCAGTCGTTGCTGGCGTTGTCGAAGCAGACTGGTCTGTCGCCCCGCGCCATCGCCATCGACGCCATGCTCCGCGACGACGGCCGCGGCCTGCTGTACCGGCCCCTGTTCAACTACGCCGACGGCAGCCTCGACATGATTCGCGAGAGCCATCTGAACCCTGCCACGTTGATGGGACTGTCTGATGCTGGTGCGCACTGCGGTGCGGTGTGTGACGGCGGCATGCCCACCTTCATGCTGTCGTTCTGGACCCGCGATCGTCGTCGTGGGGAACGCCTGCCCCTTGAATATGTCGTGCGCCGGCAAACGAGGGACACCGCCGAATTTTTCGGGCTGCGCGACCGTGGCATTATTGCCCCTGGGTACCGCGCCGACGTCAACGTTATCGACTACGACCGCCTTGGCTTGCTGAACCCGAAGGTGGTCTATGACCTGCCTGCCGGCGGCCGTCGCCTCATCCAAAACGCTCGCGGCTACGATGCGACCTTGTGCGCTGGCGTCGTCACCGTCGAGAGCGACACCCTGACCGGGGCCCGACCTGGCAAGGTGGTGCGTGGGCCCCAGCGCCTCGCACCTTGAGACACGACCGCGTTAGTGTCGGCGGGTGATGACGCCGGGCAGTTCCCTGGGCCGCTTTCGACTGGAGCGTGAGCTCGGGTCGGGCGGGCACGGTGTGGTGTGGCGGGCCGTCGACACCCTGCTTGGTGAGCACGTCGCGATCAAGGTGTTGAAGCCCGAGCGGTTGTCGTCGACGGAAGCCAGGGAACGGGTCAAGCGCGAGGTCGTGTTGGCCCGTCGCGTTGCCCACCCTGGCATCTGTCGCGTCAACGACCTGCACGAGATCGACGGCCGCCTCGTTATTTCCATGCAGCTCGTCGACGGCATCGACCTCGACGTGATCATGGAAGAGGGGCGCCTGCCGCTGGGGCGGGCGCTGCGCATCATCGACGGCATGGCCGACGCCGTCGCCGCTGCCCACCTCGCCAACGTCATCCACCGCGACTTGAAGCCGTCAAACATCGCCATCGTCGGCGACAGCCACGTCGTCGTCATGGACTTCGGTATCGCCAGCGCATCGGACCTCTCTGGCTTGACTGCACCCGGCGTTGTCATTGGCACCTTGCGCTACGTCCCTCCTGAGACGCTGCAGACTGGCTCGGCCACCGCCCAGGCCGACCAGTACGCTCTGGGAATCATCGGCTGGGGATTGCTGGCGGGGAGGCTGCCCTGGCCTCGCGTCGATTCGGCGATGCAACTGATCGCAGCCATCGAGCGCGGTCCTCCCGACCTGCGCACCGCGGTCGACCCACCCATCCCGGTCGCCATCGTCGCCGTCATCGAACGGGCTATGGCGATCAGGCCCCGCGACCGATTTGCCTCGGTGCGGGATTTTCAGTTGGCGTTGCACGCGGCGAGCGCCCGCGATGCCGGGACCGCTGCTCTTCGGCTCGGCCAGGAGCGCACGGGCGCGACTGCGGTTGGCACCGAGGTCATCCGGGCCCGCGATCACACCGACTCCGCGTCGACGGCGTCACGTCCATCCGCCATGGAGGGGACCCAAATCGTGCGCCGCGGCGCATGGCCGACGACGTCGTCGCCCGCATCGGTGGCGTCGGCGTCGTTTGCTCCAAAGGCCGCGTTGGCGGGCGCCGTCGCGCTCGTGGCGGTGACAGCCGTCGGGGTGGCGTTGGGGATGCGCTCGTCGCCATCAGCCACGTCGCCAGCGCCCTCCTCGAACGTCCGCATCGAGTCAGGCGTCATGCCCCTGCCGCCGTTGACGGCATCGGATCTGGCGCGGGTCGACGACGCTGGCGTTGCAATGGCGTCGTCGGCCCCCACCGCCAGCGAGCAGCTCGCTGCGGTCACGTCCCGCGCTCGTAGCCTCGGGCTTCGTCGCGGCGACGTCCCCGCCTGGGACGGTGCCGTTGCCGAAGCCTCTGCCGCGATCGAGCGGCACAACGAGGTCGCGGCCAGGGCCGCCGTCGACCGCGGCGGCGAACTCCTGGCGGCCGTCGTCGTCGACCAACGCTTCGTCAATGCCAAGCTGACCCGCTTCAATGCTCGCAGTGACGTCGTGTTGCGTAAGCGCCCCGAACTGCGCGAACGGGTCAAGCAAGCGGCTCTCGACGTGGCCCGCAGCATGGGCAAGGGTGACAAGGCAGCAGCCACCAACCGCGCTCTCAACATCGCCTTCGGGATACTCGAAAAGCCATGATCGCCCTCCTGCTGGTGTTGGCCACCACCGTTGTCGACGGTCCCTGCGGACAGGTCGACAATGCCCTGACCCAGGACGCCTTCAGAGCCGACGACAGCCTGCTGCGCAATGCTGCCGCGATCGCCGATGACGCCGGTGACCCCTTGCTGGCGACCCGGCTGTTGATTCGCCTGCGTGACCGGACCCGCGACGACGCCATTCGCGCCGAAGCGCACGACGCGATCATGTCCATCAAGTCCGACGCCCCCCGCGTGCGCTGCGAGACCGGGGACCGCACCGTCGTCGTCGCC
>CAJBHN010000499.1 GCA_903952805.1 uncultured Myxococcales bacterium
CCTTGACCTCGACGCCGACCTCAACCTCGACGCAGACCTCAACGCCGACGCCGACCTCGACCTCGACGCCGACCTCGACCTCGACGTCGACCTCGACGTTGATGTCCACTTCGGCGCTGTTGGCAGAGCCGGCGGGTCTGTACGTCCAGCATGGTCGAAGGCATCCGTTGAGTCGGCTGTTGTCGATGGCGTTGGCCAAGCGCCAGGAGACCGGATTGCTGTGGTCGACCGGTGTGCTGGAGCGGGTGAGGGCTCCCTGGGTGGAGCACGCCATCCAGGCCGCCATCGTGCCCACTTTGCCTGCGTCGAGCACCACCACGACGTCGACGATGGAGCCAGCCACTGAGCGCTTTGGCGTACAGCTGCGCCTGGCCCATGGCGGTGACGACAACGAGGAGCCCGAGCTCTTTGTGGTCGACGGCAATGCGCTCGTCCGCCTGCAAAGCTTTGTCGACGATGCCTTGCCCGACGAGCTCGACCGGGTGGTGCTTGGCCGCTTGTCCGACAGCACGGGTCGCTCGCGCACCGTCGTGCGGGAGTTGGTGCGGGCGTCGGCGCCACGGCTGGGTGCCAGACTGCAGAGCATCTTGTCGGTGCCGGGGCATGTGCGCGTGCCCGGCGTCGACGGGTTGTATCTGCCGGTCGGCCGACGACTGGTGCCCATGATGAGGCCCAGGGCGCTGCGCGAATTGCTGGGACTCATCAGCACCAACGAGTCAAGCGCCGAGCATCAGGGGGCTGACGCTGTCGTGGTCGACGAGGACAACGACGGCCTGCGGCTGACGGCGCTGACGACGATGGACGCCGAACCCATGTCGAAGCTGTCGACGTACCTGCTGACGGATCGACGCACGGTCTATGACAGGCTCATCGAGGACGCCGTCCTGGCCTTCCCCGGCGTGCAGCTGCAGCGCCCCGCGCGATTGGCTCCACGGCCACCCCAGGCTCGACCCACTGCCGCCGTCCCCGTCGCGGTAAAACTGCGTCCGTCGCTGGCGCCAATGCCGACCATCAGCGCTGTCACGCCCGGGATTGAGCAGGACCCGGCCCAGCCCAGCGCCGCCCTGCAGCAGGAGGAGGCAGCCCTGCAGACCGCCGTGCTCGAGTCCATTGAAGACGCCGAACTGTGGCGCCGCCTCGCCCAGACCAAGCTCAAGCTCCGTCGTGATGACGTCCTTGGGACCGTCGCGACGGCGTTGTTTTTGGGCGCCGGGTTCCCTGCGTCTGCACTGTCACTTGTCAGCCCCGCTGGTCCGCCGCTGCCAGAACTTGTCGCCGTCGAACGACCGACCAGCGCGCAGGCCACCCGCCTGTGTATCGAGGTGCTGCGGCTGTTGCATCCACGGCACCGGCTGGAGACCGACGGCGACGATGGCCGCGAGCGAGGCCCTGGTCAGGCAAACGACGTCGACAGCAATGCGGTCGCTGTCGACGATGACCTCCTGCACCAGGCCACGCGGAGGATCATGCGGGAGGACTTTCCTGTTCCCCGTCGCCTGCAGTGGACGACGTTGCTGGCCATCGCGCGTCACGGCAACGATCCCATCGGCTTGACTCGCGCGAAGGAAGCCGTGCTGGGTGCCATCAACAGCCGGGGGCTTACCGAGGCCCTCGACCTGCCCCGCTTCGTCCGCAGCGCCGTCGCCATGGCCGAACTGGACGACGATACCGACCGAGGGGCCCGGCGGGCTCGCACCGAGCAACTGGTGATGGTGGAGCGGTGTCTGGGGCAGTTGGTCCCCCATCCGCCGTCGACGGGCGATGGGCGGGGGGCCCTGCTCAGGGCCATCTTCAGCCATGGGCTCGCCAGGCTGGGCGGCAACGCGCGAGCGCTGATCGATGCCATCGACGTCGAGGTCTCGGCCCACGACCCGCCGGTGAGATCG
>CAJBHN010000500.1 GCA_903952805.1 uncultured Myxococcales bacterium
GCGGATATCGGTGACGGACCATAGATGGTTCCGGCATCGTCAACACCCGCGAAGAACACCGACGGCCCCGACAGCGGCGTCTCGGTGGCGACGTCAAAGATGCCGTTGGCGTTGTCGTCAAAGAAGCACCGACCAACGATGTCGCCACGACCCCGATCGCCCAGGGGCGTCCGAATGACAGCGTCGTCATCCCACACGTTGGTCTGGCGACCGGTTGTTTTGATGCTCGTCGACGTCGCGATGAGGGCGTCTGACGCTATGGTCGACTTGACCTTCCAGCGAATCACGACCGCGCCAGTCTCGCCAACCGGCACGTCAACGGCCCCGGTTCCGCTGTCGCACAACACAACCCCTGCCGAGAACCTGCACGACAACGGCGTGGTACCGGCGACCTGCGTGGCCGAGACGAACTCAACCTGGCTGAGGTCTGGGGTCGTCAGCAGGCGAACGCCAGCGGCGTTGACGTTGCCGTTGTTGCCGTAGCTGACGGTGACGTCGTGAATCGCTCCCGGCGTGCCCTGAATGGGGCCGGCCAGCGTCGCATAGACGTTGGTGAGGGAGTCCACCCACACCACGGTGGTCGAGCTGTTATTGCCCGGCACCGGGTCAAACGTCGTCGACGTGGAAGTCGCAGTCCACGTCACCGGCACGCCCGTGACGATGCCAGGGTCGATTTCGGCGACAACGTTGATCGTGTGGCATCCATATGGATCGATGGCCCCGACCTGGCAGGTCAGCAGCGGATAATTGTCGCTGGCGCACTGCGCACTGTCTGAGATGTACCCGGTCTCCAACGGCGCTTCGATGACGACGACGTTGTTCGCCGACACGTGTGGCCCGGTGTTGCAGACCTGGACCGTCGTGGTGACGATGTCGCCCGGCAGTGCTGCGCCCGAGGAAGTCGTGAGCGTGGTGCCGCAGTCGCCCTGCAACACGGTCAACTCGGTGGTGTCTTCGTTGTTATCGTCGTCGATCTCGGGGGTGGTGGTGGCGATGGTGCCGGTATTGCTGACGGTGGTCGTGTTGGTCGCGCCCTCGGCGCTGTAGACAACCTGAAAGCCGGTCTCGTCACGCTGGTCGCCGCGGAATGACACGGCCACGGCAGAGACCTCGCTGCGCAGCGGCAGGTTCACCCGAATCTTCAACGTGGGGTGGTCGATGGCGCTGATGCTGGCGATCGGCACCAAGGCCCGACCGAAACCCTTCGTGACAACTCCGACGCCGATTTTACCTGGTTCGGCTTTGACCGCGACCGCCGCGGCCCTCGTGGCCGACGCCGCCCTGGATGAATCCAGCAGCAAGCCGTCAAAGCCGCTGATGACCACGTTGGTCTCGCCGTCGAGGACGTCGAGGGTAGGCAGCGCAATCTCCTTACACACCACGCCACCCGTCGGCGACGACACACACTCCGTCCCGTTGACGCACAGAACGCGGCTACATGCCGGACTGGCATCCCTCGTCCGGGCGAGGTCTACGGCGACCTCATCCCACGCGAAGACCGAGCCCTTCGCGGGCTTGATGGGTGGCGAGGTCCAGGCGCCCGGGTCTGTCACGCTGTCGACAAGCATGGTCGACTCCGACTGCAGCACCGGCGCGGTCGGCTGATTCCAGGCCAGGTTGGTGGCAAGGCCAAAGAGAGATGGCCTGACAACCAAGTTTGACACCGCTGTCGTCACGACATGGCGCTGGACGGCCGACTCGATGGCCTCACGCTCACTGCTATCGATGAATGTGGACTTCGCAAAGACAGCCGGCAGCGAGTGAAGCTCCCGTTGGGTTCCCCGGCGTTCGACCCACGCGACCGTCGCGCCAGGCCTGTTGAAGATGCAAACATCCGAATCGACGCAGGTCGGCCCGGGCAGCCCGATGACGATATCTTCGACGCTCTCGGTGGCGTGCAGCGAGATGAATGGCGGCGCCGCCTGGCGGGCAGCGAAGTTCTTGAGGGAGTCGTTGGAGATGGCCATCCGCGGTTGGCCTCCCGGCACAAGGGCCTGCGACCAGGCAACCGCCAGACCCAAACCCTGCCTGAAGCCACCCGAGGACACGGAGATGCGCGGCGCATGGTCGATGGCGCCGGTGGCCACCACCGTTGCCCCTTGAAGGTCAAGCCTCGTCAGGCCCACCGTGTTCACGGCGGCCACGTTGCCGGCGGCGATGCCTACCTGAACGCGCTCGACGTCGTCAACCTTGGCGGCCCACGTCGACGCCAACACCAGGATGTCGCCATTGCCGTCGCCGACCAGGGTGGAGTCGATCTTCGAAATAACCGTTTCGCTCGTCGACAGCAGGCCCGACTTCAGGTGATGCCCTCCCAGGAAAACATGATCGATACCGCCCTGGTCACGCTCAACCCAGGCTGGCGCCAAGCGACCCTGCACATCGGGCGTCAACGAGGACAAGGTCAGGTCGACGTCTCCCGCTCCCGGCGTCGACAACACGCCAACATTGTCGCCCGCAACGACAGGCGCGAAATTGCCCTTGAGGGATTCGGCCAGAGCGATGACGTCGCTGCCCTCGCCGTCTGCGCTGCGATCCGCGACCCAGACGAAGCCAACGCCCAAGTCCAAGCCCTTGGAGCCGACCATGGGAAAATGCCCCACGAAGGGTCCGGCGATCACGTTGCCGGGCACCCGTGTCAGGGCGGCGGATTTCGTGACCACTTCGGCCATGTCCGTCACGCGGTCGACGACGGGGTTCCACGCCAACGGACGCAGCGGCTGGGCTGCCTCACTCATGCGCAGACCGACGACGGGGCCAAAGCTACCCAGGGCGGCGCCGGTCACGGCAAACGACTCGCGCACCACCCCGGCCTCGCTGAGCAGCAGACGTTTGGGGTAAAGCCCCCATGCGGCAAAGGCCACGTCAGCCCGACCTGCGTTCAGCAGGGTCCCTTCGATGTTGCTGACCGGTGTCACGACGTCGACGGAGCCCCACGCCACGTGCGGTCGGCCAATGACATCGACCATCAACGTCGGCTCGCCGTGAATCGCGCCGGGCAGTCCGTAGCCCCCCGTCGAGCTCAGCTCCCACGAGGAAACACCCGGGGCGCACATGAACAGCTGGGTCGCTGTTTCGACCTGACCTGTGACCCGGGGCCCTTCGCCCTGCCACAAGACATAGGGCACCTGCGCGAGCTTCGGGTCGAGGGTGCCAATCTTGCCCGGGACCGCCACCATGAACTTCGCAATGACTTCCTGGAGCAATCTGGCGGACTGCACGATCTGCTCAGTGCTCACCGTCCGGCCCGATACGCGAATCGCCTCAACGACCCCCTCGAATGTCCCACCCGGGAAGAAGATGACGCTGCTGGTGGGCAGGGCCAAACCCATCGCGCTCGTGCCAACAGCCGTACCGTCAATGAAGACCTCGACGGTGCGGCTGTCGACAGACCGAATCGCCAGCGCATGCAGCAGGCCCTCCTCAATCCGTGCTCCAGCAAGGGGGACCCCAGCGCCGGACTGGAACTGCCCGTCCTGCAGATACCAGCCGTCGGCGTCATCGCCGTTGACGGTGCTGCCAAACAGCTTGGCGCGTCCGCTGCTTCGACCAAGGTTGATGGTCATTTCGATGGTGAAGGGGTGGGCCAATTGCCCGGCGTTTTGACTCCAATCCAGACCGCCAGTCGCCGCCCCGGCGTCGGCGCGTGCCCCATGCAGCCAGACGCCCTTGTTGTAGAGGGTTGGTCGGAACGTAGCCCCGCCTGGGGCACTCAACGGCGATGCGTTGGCCGAATCTTCGAGCGTGCCGTTGAATTCGTACAGAGCCCGCGTGTCGGCATCGACCAGCAGCGTCGCCGGGGGACACGCCTGGCTCAGGTCGCCCGCGAGACATTGAAAGTCACGTGCGAGAACGATTTGCAGTTTGCCGATGACCGGAGCCTTCGTATTGGCCGGCGCTGAACAGCTCTGGATGCCGGTCGCGGCGCTGTAATAGAGAACCTCGGTTTCACCCGTGGGGCTTTCTTGCACCCAGGCAACGTGAGCGTTGCCGTCGTCGTCGACGGCCAGCGCCGGACTGTTGGATTGCACC
>CAJBHN010000501.1 GCA_903952805.1 uncultured Myxococcales bacterium
TCCTCCCAGCGGGCCGCGTTTTGGGCGCTGCAGTCGGCGACATCGATGCGGCCGTTGTCGTTGACGTCGCCGCAAAAGTCGCTGACGTCGACCGCGCCGCTGGCATCAACGCCATTGCAGAGAAACGAAAACGCCCGGGCGTCGCTGACGCCCACGGCGAGGACGGCGACGACGACAGCGAAGGTGGTGCGGAGCAGCATGATCTCAGCCCTTCACCGCAGAAGGCGTCGGCAGCATCGGCGCCTTGCGCTGTGGACGCTGCATCACCCGGGTTGGCAGAGTCGGGGTGTCTCGCCCGTCGAGGCTGGCCCGAACCATGGCCTTGAAGGCGTCGAGGGACTCGAAACGGCGGGGCGTCACTGGCGTCATCCGGGTGCGACCGTCGGGCAAGCGGACCAGCTGGGAGACGTCGCCGCCGCCGATTTCGTGCACGTGACGACCATCCACGTCGTCGAGGACGCGGAAGATGCCAAAGCCAATGCCATAGGGGACGACGACGCTTTCGTCTTTGGGAAGCTTGACCCCGAAGAAGACAATCTCTTCATTGATGACGAATTTGTGGGCCCCGGCGACCCAGGCTTGCTGGCCGCCGAACTCGCCACCCAGCTGATGGACGCGGACGATGTCGCCGGTCTTGCGCCCCCGGAGGCCGTCGAGGACCTCAAGGGAGGTCACGGTGATGATGCGCCCCTGCTCGTCCTTGATGACCTGGCTCTCGCGCACGATGGCTTGAACGACCACGTCAGAACGCCGCGCCAGTTCGTCCATGGGCGGGACCAGCACCACCGTGGCCGATGCCGGCGACGCAAATGACGCCATCTGGGCGCAGACGAGACCGAGGACAAGCTGCAACTGACGCATGGGCGCGCTCCACAACCACCGCAGGTGGGTGAGGTACCCATAGCAGCGCGGGCGGCATGCGTCGACGCGATCGGACCTGGCTGGAGCACGGCGCCCTCCTCGCAGGGCGGCTCGCTTCAGCATAGCCTGCGACCAATGGAGCTCATGGGACAACGATGTGGCGACTATGAGTTGATCCGCCATATCGCCACGGGCGGCATGGCCGAGATTTTTCTGGCACGGCACAACGCCGGTCTCGACCGCATCGTCGTCATCAAGCGCATGTTGCCGGAACTGGCCGTGCGCCCGGACTTCGTTCAGATGTTCATTGACGAGGCCAGGCTCACGGCTTCATTGCAGCACCCACACGTGGTGCGCGCGTATGAGCTGGGTCAGGCTGACAATGCCTATTTTATCGCGATGGAACTGGTCGACGGGCCCCACCTGGGGGCGTTGTTTGCCCACTCCCTGCGTGCGAAGCAGCCCCCCACTGTCGAGTTGTGTGCCTGGATCGCCGCTCGTGCCGCCGATGGTCTGCACTACGCCCACGACCGCAGCGACCCCGCCACGGGGCTGCCGTTGCAGCTCGTTCACCGGGACATCTCGCCGCAAAACATCTTGGTGTCGCGACACGGCGAGGTGAAGATCACCGACTTCGGCGTGGCCAAGGCGAATTCGCAGCAGAACAAGACCCGCACCGGCATCGTGAAGGGCAAGGTGTCCTACATGTCGCCGGAGCAGTGCCTCGGCGAAAGTGTCGATCGCCGCACCGATGTCTTTGCCCTCGGCGTCGTGCTCTATGAGCTGCTCACTCGTCGCCGACTGTTTCGCGACAAGAGCGAGCTGCTGGTGATGCAGCGCATTACCACCGAGGTCCTGGCTCTCCCATCGTCCATCAATCCAGAGGTTGACGATACGCTCGACGCCATCGTCATGAAGAGCCTGGCTCGTCCCCTTGAGGACCGGTTTCAGACGGCGTCGGCGTTGGCCGAGGCTCTCGACGCGTGGCTGACGACGACGACGCGGTCGGTCAATGCCCTGGCGATGTCCCAATGGTTTGCCGCGCATTGCCCCGAGCTTGCGCCGACAACGACCTTGGTGGCGCTCATCGAGGCGACCGTCGCGGTGCCATTTTCGCCGCCTGATGCACCTGCGTCGGCGACGCGATCGTTGCTCGTTGGTAGCACGCAACCTGAGACCGCAGCGATGGGCCCTCCTCATATGGAGCGTGGACGGAGTGCGCACCTGTCCATCGAGTCGACGCTCGTGTCCCCGGTTGCGTCCACGGTGGCGTCGTTGGGCGAAGCCACCACCATCTCCGCTCCCCCAACGTTTGACGATGGCGGGCCCAATGGGGTGGCCAGGGGGACCGCGTTGTCGCCGTCGTTGCCGCCGTCGACGCTGACGTCATCAGCGGCGACAGCGCGTCGCGAGGTGTTCAAGCCTCGATTGACTGTGCCGGTGCTGGTGGCCGTGATCGGGGTCGTCCTGACCATCGGTGTCGTGGCCATGGTGCAGCGCGGTGGTGTTGGTGCCGCGTCGTCAACGCCGCCAACGTCATCTCTCCCGTCGGTGCCTGCTTTGGCGCGTCTCGTGGTGACGACCGTGCCGGCAGGAGTGCGCATCCTGGTAGGCGATCGCCTGGTGGGCAACTCTCCGGTGACCGTCGACAGGCCGCCAGGTCCTGTCTTGGTGCAAGCGCAATTTTCCGAGCAGCCCTTTCAGTCAAAGACCATCGAGGTCGGTACGGCGGGTGAGGTCGCGGTCGAGTTCCTTGCCCGGGTGCCCCTGGTGGTGCGCTCGACGCCGGACAAGGCCAAGGTTCTGGTCAACGGGGAGCTGCTCGGGGAAACGCCCTACGACGGCGGGCACCTGGTTGACCCGCGTGAGGTCCTGACGTTGCGTTTGGAGCCGAGCTCCGGGGGATTTCAGAGCCATGAGAGCGAGATCGTGGCGTCACCGGGTCAAACCCTCACGGTCGAGGTCGATCTGCTCGCCAAAACCAGCAAGAAGGCCGTCGATATGGGCCGTGGCTCCTTGTCCATGAGGACCGAGCCCAGCGCTCAAGTCCTGGTGGACAATGCCCCCTTCGCCGAAACGCCCTTTGTCGCGCAACCGCTCAAGGCGGGACGTCACGCCGTCAGGGTGGTCAATGCCGAAGCAGGGCTCAACGATCGCTTTGTGGTCACCGTCCCCAAGGACAAGACCCTCGTCGTGATCGTCAAATACGACAAGACCGCCGCTGGCTGGAAGCCACGGACCAAGACGATACGCTAACGTGGCTGAGGTTCCTCGATGAGGGGCCACAGACGATCCACCGATGGAGCGATTGCATGGCGACCAAACAGGGTGACCAAGACACCACGAAGCCGCAGCCGAACACGAAGCCGCAGCCGACCACGAAGCCGCAGCCGACCA
>CAJBHN010000502.1 GCA_903952805.1 uncultured Myxococcales bacterium
GAACTGGCTGAGTTGAACCGGCCCCAGCGGGCGACCGGTGGACTGGAGGTATCCCTCCAAGGCGGCCCGGACCTCGCCGGCGCTCTTGTACCGCTTGTCTCGGTCCTGGGCCAAAGCCTTCATGCAAATCGCGTCGAGGGGCTCAGGGACTCGCGCGTTCACTTCGCGAGGCGGTGTCGGCGGCTTGAGAGATCTCTCGAAGATCTCCATCGGATTGCTGCCGCTGAAGGCCGGCCGACCTGACAGAAACAAATACAGCGTGGCCCCGATGGCGAAGACGTCGGCCCGGGCGTCGACCGGCTTGCCAAGGATGGCTTCGGGGGCGACGTAGCCAAGCTTGCCCTTGATCTGCCCCGCCTGGGTCTTGATGAGGTTGTCTTTGGCCTTGGCGATCCCGAAGTCGACGACCTTCACCTGCCCTTCAAAGGTGATCAGGATGTTCTCGGGCGACATGTCTCGATGGACCAGTTCGAGACTCTTGCCATCTGGGCCCTTGAGGCCATGAGCGTGGTCGAGCCCGGCGCAAGCGTCGGCGATGATGCGGGCGGTGACGTCGAAGGGGACGGCTTTGTTGTGGGCCCGGCAGGCGCGGCCGACTTGCAGCATGTCGCGGCCGTCGAGGTACTCCATGGCGAGGAACCAGTCCTGGCCGCCGCCCTGAGACCCGGGACGAGGCTCGTCGCCAAGGTCGAAAATCTGCACCACGTTTGGATGGTTGATCATCGCCGCGAGGCGGGCCTCGTTGACGAACATGCCGACAAAGTCGGCGTCGTTGGCCAGGTGCGGGCGCACCCGTTTGATCACGACAAGCTTCTGGTAGCCGGCAGGCCCCACCTGACGCGCCAGGTACACTTCAGCCATGCCGCCCTGGGCCAGTTTGCCGACGATCGAATACCGACGCAGCACCTGCGTGCCGGTCGCCATCTCGTCTTTGTCACTCGCCTCCACCGCCACCATCGCGTGCGCCCCTCTCTGACCACCGCTCTGACACCCCCGGGGAGGGTGGTCTCAACCTGCTGATCGTCGGGCACGAACGGAAGGGTCGCTTGCAGGTGGCTGCAGCCATCGGAAAATGACCCAAAACGACGCCGATCAGCAACTTGCACACCCAATCGCCATACGCGTCAATGTAGGCCCACGTCGCACCTCCGGCTCGACCCCGACCTGCCAGTGTTGACCGACGGCGGTGGGGTTGGATACCTCCCCGGCATGGCCCTCCCCAAAAAGCTCCTGGTCGCCAACCGCGGCGAAATCGCCCGCCGCATCATCCGCACCGCTCGCCGCCTCGGCGTTGCCACCGTCGCCGTCTATAGCGACGCCGACGCCGACGCCCCCTTCGTCAAGGAAGCCGACGAGGCCGTACGCATCGGGCCGCCGCCTCCCAAGGAAAGCTACGGCAACGTCGACGCCATCGTCGCCGCGCTCAAGGCCACCGGCGCCGATGCGCTTCACCCCGGCTACGGGTTCTTGTCGGAAAATGAAAACCTCGTCGCTGCCTGCAGGGATCAAGGCGTCGCCTTCGTCGGGCCGAATATGCACGCGATCCGAGCGATGGGCTCCAAGATCGAGAGCAAGCTGACCATGGTCGAGGCCGGGGTACCGGTGGTGCCTGGTCCCATTCACGCCATTGAGCACGAGGACGACGCGGTCCGTATTGCCGACGACGTGGGTTGGCCGGTCATGCTGAAGACCAGCGCCGGCGGCGGCGGCATCGGTATGGCCAAGTGCAAAAACGAAAAGCAGCTGCGCAACGCTTTTGAGGATGCCAAGAAAAAGGGCGAGCAGTTCTTTGGCTCTTCCCGCGTCTTCATCGAAAAATGCATCGAGCAGCCCCATCACGTCGAGGTCCAAATCCTCGCCGACCACCACGGCAATGTGCACGCGCTGTTTGAGCGTGAGTGTTCCATCCAACGCCGCAACCAAAAGGTCCTCGAGGAGACACCATCGCCGCTGGTGGATCGTCACCCGGGCATGCGCGAGGCCTTGTGCGAAGCCGCCATCAAAGCCGCGCGCGCTGTCGGCTACGACAACGCCGGCACCGTCGAGTTCGTCGCCGACAGCACCGGTGCGTTTTACTTCCTGGAGATGAACACGCGGTTGCAAGTAGAGCACCCGATCACCGAGGCCATCACCGGCCTCGACATCGTCGAACTGCAACTGCTGGCGGCTTGCGGCACCCCTCTGCCCGACTTGAAGCTGTCACGCAGCGGCCACGCGATCGAACTCCGCCTGTGCGCCGAAGACCCCGACAAACGCTTTTTTCCATCGCCAGGCACCGTCAGCGAGGTCTGCTGGCCGACCGGCCCGGGCATCCGTGTCGACGCCGGCGTCGAGAGTGGTTCGGTGGTTCCGCCGTTTTACGACTCGCTACTGGCCAAACTCATCGGTCATGGCCAAGACCGCAACGAGGCCATCGCCCGCTTGCTGCAGGCGTTGGAAGCCACCGTGTTGGTCGGCGTCAAGACCAACGTGAGCCTGCACCAGCGCATTCTTGTCAACGAAGCCTTCGTCGCTGGCCATACCGACACGGCGTTTATCGAGACCCATCTCGGTATCAAGTCATGAGGCACCCAACCCGGCCCCCACGTCCCGCTGTCGACTCCGCCAGTGGTCGGTGTAATGTCGTGTCTGGATGAGCAGCGGTCACAAGACAGTTCACGATTTCGGCACGATGGTCAGGTCGATGACCGCCGAGGCCTTTGCGGGGCGCTATCCCCACCCGTTTCTGTTTGGGCGCGAAGTCCTCGAAGAAGAATTCCAATTTTCGACATTGGTGACCGACGAGCGCGGACTGAGCGACGCGCCTCGCGAGGCCGGGGCCGAAGTCTTTCGCATCCGCCATTGGGTCATCGCCGTGAAGAAGGCCCCCGAGGCCCCCGCCCAGGACCGGGTCTTTCTTGGCCGCAGCGAAACCAATGACATCTGCGTCCCCCACAAGACGGTCTCCAAGCTCCACGCCTACTTCCAGCGGGACACGACGCCGACGCTGAAGTGGTCAGTCGTCGACACCGGCTCCTCAAACGGCACCCGTCACAACGGCTTGAAGCTGCCGCCGAGGGCCAAAGTGCAGATTCTCGACGGCGACACCGTGGTCTTTGGCCGCTGCGTTTTTCAGTGGCTGAGCGCACGCAGCCTGTACGACCGGGTGCACATCATCACCGGGAGCGGCGCCGGCGGGTGAACGGCTCGCGGCGACGAGCCCTGCGCCCACATTGGCCTCCAACAGGCTGAGGTGAAAACGAACCCGTCGTTTGTCACCTCGCCTGCTGTTCTTCTGGA
>CAJBHN010000503.1 GCA_903952805.1 uncultured Myxococcales bacterium
CCGCGACTGCAGGTTCTCCGGGTCGAGGTCGACCATGCGCTTGAGGATGGCCAGGGTGTCGCGGATGCGGCCCTGCTGTTCAAAGAGGACCACGACCTGCTGATAGTGATGGATGCATTGGGACCCATACCCCATCTGCTGATAGAGCTCGGCCAAACGCAGGTGCAAATCAGGGTTGGTGGCGTCGACAGAGAGCATCTGCTTGAAGACAGCGACGCCCTTCAGGAAGAAACCCTGCTCGGAATACAGGGACGCTGCTTTGTCGTACGTCTCGAGGGCCTCCTTCCGTTTGCCCATTTTGACGTGGAGCGTCTCGGCAATTTTCAGGAGGGTGCGGACATCCTTGGGGTCCTCGGCCGTGAGCTTCTGCAACTCGACGATGCCCTTGTCGAACTTCCCGGCGGCGAGAAGTTTCATCGCACCTTCGTAGACCTTGTCCCGATTGATGGCCAAGCAACGCTCCGAAACGACCCGAGTACGACGACAACATGACCAGTCTGACCGGTTACCGCGTCGACGATAGGGGGCACCCCATGGGGGGTCAAGCTTGTGGCCTGTCTGGGGCAGGGGGGCGTCGAGCTCGCTGTCTCATCTTGACGCTCTCGTGGTCGGCTCCGCCGCGAGGGCACTGTTTCGTCGGCGGTGTCGATCTGGCATGGGGGACCCATGCTTGCTGAGTCCGGCACTTCATCCTCGCTCCACGACGCCCCCCCACGCCTTGGGCAGCGCTTTTTGAGTTTTGTCATCGAGCGACACCCCTTCGCGTGGGGCGCCGCCAAGACCACCTGGGCCACCGTGGGCACAGAGACCGGTGATCCCGACGCCATTGCCGTGCTCGGCATGACGGTGGCCCGGACGGTGGCTGAACACCTGCCCACGCCCGACCGGGACCTTCCCGAGGCTCAGCCCTTCGTGGACGTCTCCTCCCGCCACACCGCCGAGGTGGCCCGCCTCGCTCGTGACATTGAGGCCTTCTTCGCCCGCGAGGCCGTCGCTGCGTCCATCACCGACGACGAGAAGCTGTGGTTGCTCCGCGGTCTGATCTTGACCCGCGCCGTCGACAACAAGATGAAACAGCTGTTTCTGTCGTCGTCGATGCTCTACGGCGATCGCGGTTTTCAGGGCAAGGGATTCCGCTCCCTGGGGCAGGAAGCGATTTACGGCGCGGCCCTGCGGCTGCGGCGGGGCCTCGACTGGGTCCGCCCCGCTGGCTGGGCCGGCGACGTCGTGGGCCCGTTGATCCGCGATCTGGGCGTGTCGCTGGCGTTCACCGACGACGTTGAAATGTGCCTCAACGCCCAGGTGGGAAAGGCCGGCGCCCCCAACGACGGCCGCGATCTGCACATTGGTCAGCCCGAGCGCGGCGTGTTCATGGTGGCGGCCCCCTTGTCGATTGCCACGTGTACGATGACGGGGGCCGCCCTGGGCTTTGCCCGCTTGCGCCAGGATCGCGTGGCTGTCTCGTTCATTGGCGAGGGCGGCAGCTCGTTGGGCGAGTGGCATGAAGCCATCAACCTGGCCGCCGTGCACAAACTGCCGATCATTTATTGCGTCGAGAACAACCAGACTGCGCTCTCGACGCCGCTGCACCAACAGAGCCGGGTCCGCACCTTCGCCGACAAAGCCATCGGCTACGGCATGGAGTGCGTCACCGTCGACGGCACCGACGCCATCGCCATCGCCGCGGCCTTCGCCTGGGCTGCGGATCGCGCTCGCGCTGGTGCTGGGCCCACGCTCATCGAGACTGTGGCCATGCGCATGTGCGGCCACGCGCATCACGACGACATGCTCTATCTCGGCGGCGATCCCGCCCTGTCCTTCGAGCTGCCGCCGACGCCAGACAAGGGCTACGTCGACCGCGCCAAATATGCTCGCTGGGCGGAGCGCGACCCCCTCGAACGCCTTGGCAACGCGCTCAAACAGCAACAGCTCATCGACGACCGCGGCATCTTGGCCCTGCAGGCTGAGATGACCAGGCGCGTCGATTCTGCCGCCGACGCCCTGGTCGCGCGCCCCTGGCCTGCCTCCACCCTGGCCGGCGCTGGCCTCTATAGCGACGGCAGCGTCGTCATGAGCCCGTCCCTCGCAGCCATCCCGCCCCTGCCGTCGTCGTCATCGTCGACCAACCTGCGGGTCATCGAGAGTGCGCCTCCCTTCGATCCCAAAGGGGCGACGTTCCTCGACGCTTGCGGTCAGGGACTCAAGGAGGTCGTTGAGGCCATCCCCGACGCCTTCGTGCTCGGTGAGGACGTGGCTCCCCCCTACGGCAACGCCTTCTTGCTGCTGAAGCCCCTGCTCGAGAAGCACGGCGATCGTTTGCTCAACATGCCCATTGCCGAGGGGGCGATCATCGGCGCCTGCGTCGGCGCGGCGCTTGTGGGCTGTCGTCCCATTGGCGAGATGCAGTTCAATGATTTCGTGGCGTCGGGTTTCAACCAACTCGTCAACAACGCCGCCAAGCTCCGTTATCGAGCCGGCACCAGCGTGCCCATGGTGCTGCGCATGCCGTGGGGCGGTCTGCGGCGGGCAGGCCCCTACCACTCCCAGGACACAAGCCCGTGGTTCTATCGGACGCCGGGTCTGAAAATCGTGGCGCCGTCGACGCCCCATGACGCCCGGGCCCTGATGATGACCGCCGTCCTCGACGACGACCCGGTGCTTTTCTACGAGCATATCGGCCTGTACCGGGAGCCCCGCATCAAGCAGGTGCTGCCAGCCTTTCGCCCGCACATTCCCCTCGGGCAGGCCGCCTTCCGGCGCCTCGGCGACGACCTCACCCTCATCAGTTACGGCGCCTATGTGCACAAGGCGGTGGCCGCCGCCGACGCCCTGATGGCTGATGGCATCAGTTGCGAGGTTCTCGACCTGCGTTCGCTCGTGCCCCTCGATTGGTCGCGCATCGAGGCCAGCGTGCGTCACACCGGCAAGGTCATGCTTGTCGGCGAGGACAGCCGCACCGGGTCGATCCTCGAGTCGATCGCCAGCCGCATTGGCGAGTCCCTCTACGAGCACCTCGACGGACCCGTGCGCGTCCTGGGTTCGCTGGACACGCCCGTGCCCTACAGCCCCAGCCTCGAAGACGAGTTCCTGCTTGGCGATGGCCAGATCGTGCAGGCCGCTCGCGCGCTGGCCTCGTGGTGAGGTCGTCGTCGTCGCCGACGTCGGCTGTGCCGACCTGGCTGACGGCGTGGCGACCTGCGGCAGCGGCCCCACCTGACGAGGCCGACTGCTCGGGGGAGCTGTCAGGCCCGTGGATCCCATGACGGCCGCAGGGCCTGCCACTTGGCCAGCAGGGCCTTGTCGTCGTCGCCCAGGTCGGTCGGCATGGCCACCATCACCTCGACGGTGAGGTTCCCGCGCTCGCCGTCCTTCTTGGGCAGGCCCTTGCCCTTGAGGCGCAGCTTGGTGCCCGAGCTGCTGCCCCCCGGCACCGTCAACTTCACTTCGCCGTCGAGCGTCGCAAACGGCACCTTGGCGCCAAAGGCGGCTTCCCATGGGGTCACGGGCAGCCTGGCGGTGAGGTCGGCGCCGTCGACCACAAAGCGCTGGTGGTGGGTGAAGCGCACCGTCAACAGCAGATCACCCGGTGGACCGCCCAGGCTGCCGCGCTCGCCCTCCCCCCGCACGCGGATCTTCAGACCGTCGCGAGCGTTTGGGGGGACCTTGATGCTCAGGGTCTTTTCGTCGAGGCGTCGGCCGCCATCGGGCCCTTGCACCGGATGGTGGATGGTCACGCTTCTGGTGACCCCTTGCAGGGCGTCCTCCAGGCTGATCGTGAGATCGACGTCGCGGTCCGCGCCGGCCCTGGGTTGTGGGGCCTGCTGGTCGAATGGCTCTCGCCCACGACGAGCTCCCGGTCGTCGTCCCCGCGGACCTTGCTGTTGTTGCTGCTGGGCGAAAAAGGTGTCGAAAAAATCAGAGAAGCCGGCACCGCCAGCGCCGCCGGCGCCTGGTCCCGACGAATTCCAATCGACGTTTTGCCATCCCGAAAACGGGTTGCCCCCACCGGCGTTGGCGCCCATGTCGGGTTGGTTCCACGACGATCCCATCCGGTCGTAGCGCTTGCGTTTGTCGGGGTCCTTCAAGACCTCGTAGGCCTCGCCGAGCTCCTTGAATTTCTCCTCTGAGCTCTGGCTGCCGACGTTGGCGTCGGGGTGGTACTTCTTGGACAGCCGCCGATACGATTTTTTGATCTCGTCGGCGGTGGCCGTCCGTGGCACTTCAAGCGTCGCGTAATAGTCCCGAAACTGCATACG
>CAJBHN010000504.1 GCA_903952805.1 uncultured Myxococcales bacterium
CGTTGGCGCAAACAGCCCGGGGCGGACTCATCGATGGCGAGATGGTCCTCGACCAGCATCTCGAGAGCCCGACCGACCTCCTCGTCGGGCAGCGGATCGATCAGGCTGCGGCGGCGGCCGTCGGTCTCCTCGAGCCACAGGGCGGGCAACACGCGCCCGTTCAGCGTGGTGCTGCCCTCGCCAACGGAGAGGGCCTTGATGTTGGCGACGTCCACCGTGATGCGACCGGGCCACGGCAGGGGCCCACGCTGCACCCGCAGTTGACCATGGGCGACCTCGATGCGGGTGTGGTTGACGACGAGGTTGAGCAACCAGGAGGTCAACAACAGCCCGCTCAGGCCGTGGGAGAACCAGAAGATCAGGGGCAGAGTTCCGCTGGCGGCCACGATGACAAACATCGTGTCCCAGAAGGCACAGAAGGCGGCGAGGAAGCCGATCAAGCGCCAGTTTCGTCGGCGGCTCACGATCTCGATCCCACCAAAACGACGTCGAAGCGTCAGGTTCTGCGGCAGGCGCTGTTGGATCTCGGCCAGGTTGAAGGCCCCCGCTGACGACGACGGCGGCGCGATGCTCTCTGTCGACGGCATCCTCGACGGATATCACGCTGACAGGCATCGACGATGGCCCGTGCCCGCGGCTATCGTGGGCCATGCGCACCCACGTTGTCCTGCTGGCCCTGGCCATGCCCTTCGCTTCGTCCATGGCCCGCGCCGACATCATCGTCCCCGAGCGGCAGGCCTGCCGGGACAAGAAGGTCGGCGACGCCTGCGACGGCGGCACCTGTCAAAGCGACGGCTTTTCCTGCCAGGCGGGCTCGTGTCGCCAACACGGCGATGAAGGCGCCTGCCGCACCAACGGCTGCAACTGGGTCGAGGGCTTGTCGTGCCAGACCTCCCCGACGCCAGCGCCCACGCCAGCGCCAGCGCCGACACCGGCCGCCGCCCCGGAGGCCACGAAGCCCACGACGTCATCGTCGTGCACGTCGATGGCCGGCGACGTCCCCCTTCTTGCGGCCCTCGTCCTGCTTGGTTTGAGCATGCGTCGGCGTGGTCTGAACGCTTGATCTGATCGCAGTCGCCCCTCGCGGCAACCCGCCTGCGGGCCTGGTATGGACGGACGAATGCGACCTCCCCAATGCGCCCTCTGTGACCAGCGCTTCGATCCCTTTGGCGACGACGGCGCCAGACTCGTGTCCTTCGCGCGCGATCCGGCAGACGCGGAGTGGTATCGACGCGCGCAACAGCCCGGTTTCGTCGGCCACCCGCCACACCAGGAGTGGTTCTGCGACGTGCATGCCGCCGCGGCCACTGCCCTCGCCCACGAGACCCGCCGTGGCGCCATGATCGAGCTGCGGCGCCTGGCATCGCTGGCACGCGCAGGGACGACGTAGATGTCGACATTTCACACGCGCGGTCTGCCTGGTCGCCCTGGCGCGGGGCACGACGACATCCGTTACGAATTCAAGATCTCGAGCGTCGACGGCGCCTACACCCTGTGGATCCCCAACGAACGTGAAGACCGCACCTGTTGGGTTCCGCTCAGCTGGGAGCAGCAACAGTGGATCGTTGGCGCTTTTGGCGACCGGCTCGACGATGATAGCCATGAGGTCAGCTGGCGATTCAAGGACGCCGACGCGTTGGCCGCGTTTGTCGACGCCGTGCGTCCCATCATGGAGGGGCCGCTGCCGGAGTGGCTTGGTGAGCAACTCCATCTGCCGCCCCCGCCGTCGTCGCTGTCCACAACGACGACCACCCTTGTCACCCGGGGACTGCCAAGCTTCGCGGAGCCGCTGCTGAACCCGCACCCGCACTACGTGTTCACGGTCGTCGCCAGCGCCAGCGACGGGAAACGGCAGTGGGTGATC
>CAJBHN010000505.1 GCA_903952805.1 uncultured Myxococcales bacterium
CCGGTGGTGGATCAGGAGCAGCGGCCACCGGCGGCGGCGGCGCCACCAAAACAGGTGCGGGTGCGGGTGCGGGCGACGGCGACACGGGCCGTGACTGCACGTACACGAACGCCGTGAGGGCGATGACGAGGCCGCCCAGCAGGCCGATGCCCACCAGCAAGCCGGCCGGGGTGCTGTAGACCACCTGTGTCGGCGGCTGCACCGGCGGCAGGGCCGCCAGGATTGGCTGCCGGCGACGCGTGGGGTTCGTCAGTTCGTCGGTGTGGTTCAACGGGGTGGGCTGCCGCAGCTGCACCGGCGTTGACGGCGCGGGCGGCGCGGGTGGCGACGTCGGAACCGCCTGCCACGATGGTGGCTGCGGCGCGGCCATACCGCCGGGCCTGGTGGTCGGCTGGGGCTGCAGGGCGCGATTGACCAGGAAGGCGGCGGCGGCGGCGACGGCGGGTTCGGCGTCGAGGTCGTCGGCCTCGGCCATGGGCAGGTCGTCGACGGTCTGGCCGGTGCGGGCCTCCAGGTCGGCATCGTTGGGCGTGGCGGCGCGGGCGGCATGCGCGACGGTGAGTTCAGCAGGAACCTCGACCAGCAGGCGGCCGGTGGGCAACGGTCGATCGGCGTTGGCCTTGCGCAACATCTGGATGCGGGTCGCCCGCGGGATGGCGTTGGGAGGAAAGAGGTCGTCAAGGTAGCGTTTGACGTCGCCTTCGTTGGCGGGGTCGCAACGCTCAAAGAGGTCCATACGCATGTCGAGAGCGGTGGCGTAGCGTTCCGAGGCCTTCTTCTTGGTCGCTTTGAGCACGACCTCGGCCATGGCCGAGGTGACGCCGAGGCTTGGGCGTGAGAGCTCGTCTTTGATCATGGCCTCGGCGAGGTCCTTGTCGCCGGAGAACGGCGGCTTGCCGGTCAGCGCCTCGTACAAAATGCAGCCCAGGGCGTAGACGTCGGACTGTACCGTCGCTGATTGACGACCACCGATGGCCTGCTCGGGGGCCATGTAGGTGTCGCGGGTGATGAGCCCCGTGGCTCCCTTTTTGCGAAATGTGTCGGCGAGGACCTGGGCCCCGTAGCCGGTGACCTTGGCCATGCCGGCAAAGCTGACCTGCAGGGTCTCGGGGCGGACGCCGCCGTGGACCCAGGGGTGGCCGGTCTCGGCCTCGCCAAGCTCGTGGGCGTAATGCACACCCATGCAGGCATCGGCGACGAGAGCGACGGCGATGTCGGCCGACATCGGCTGCTTCATCGTCTGGGCGCGGCGGTAGACCGAACGCAGGCTCTCGGCGTCGGCGTACTCGACGACGCGGGCATAGCCCTCGTCGAGACGAGCGACCCCCATGACGCCGATCACGTTGACGTGGTCGATTTCGCCGGCGCGCTCGGTGTCCAACCACAAACTGCGAAAGGCGGCGGCATCAGCGACAATCTCGTCGGGGATGAAGACAAAGACCGCCGGCTTCAACACCGGCCCGACCATCCCCTGGTCGTGGACACACCCCAAGAAAGCCTGGCTGCCAAAGCCACCCATCAGGGGACCAAGAACCGAAAACTCCCGGGCTTCCTTCACCGCCGTACCCTTCACCGGTTGTGCATGTGCATCCGGAGTTGCGGCTGCATCATCGGCGCGCGCTATCGTCGAGGTCAAACCGGGCAGCCACCTCGTAACGCAGGCTGTCCAACCCAGAGGTTACGTCGTGGCGCATCAGATCGAGGAGGCAAAGACCGGCCGGGCCAGCTGCCGGAGCTGCAAAAAACCCATCGCGAAGGGGGACCTGCGCCTCGGCGAAGAGGTGCCCAACGCCTTCGCCGCTGGCGAAGTCACCTACCAATGGCATCACCTGGCATGTGCCGCCAAGAAGAAACCCCTCGTGCTCGAGGAGGCTTTGCAGTCAACCGTCGTCGATGTCCCCGACCGCGCCGCCCTGCAGACCGACATCGCCATCAACAAAAAGCATCAGCAGCCGACGACGTTCCCTTTCGCCGAACGGGCCAAGACCTCCCGCTCCACGTGCCTGGGCTGCAGTGAAGCCATCGACAAGGGCACCTTGCGGGTCGCCGTCGAGCGCGAGGTCGACACCGGCGCCTTCGTCACCAACAGCCCCGGCTACCTCCACGCCGCCTGCGCCCAGGCCTGGCTGGACGACAAGGCGCCACTGCAGGGCGGGCCTCTGCTGACCCTGCTGCAGACCAATTCCACTGGCCTGGATGAAGGCGACATCGAAGCCCTCAAACTCGAGTTGTCGACGTGAGCGACGCCCCGGCTCCCCCTCCCGAGCTGCCGGCGCTGGTGGCTCCTGCCGTCGACCTCGAAGGCGCCGTCCCCGGTCGCCGAATCCTGCTGCGACAACCGGGCGCCTTTGGCGACGTCGTCGTCGTCGAAGAAGACGGTTTGGTGCTGCTGCGCTTTGGCAGCGAAGACGGCGCCGATCAAAGCGCCATCGATCCCCGACAGCCCCGGCGCGTCATCTTCGAATACGTCCGCATCGCTGCCGTCGGCCCCGCGCTGCGCAGCGACGGGCGCCCCTTTCGTCGGGCCCTCATGCTCGGCCTTGGCGGTGGTGCCTGGCCCCGGCTGGTGTTGGAGACCGAACGCCGGGTGGTCGTCGACGCCGTGGAACTGGATCCGGTCGTCGTCGACGTCGCGCGTCGCTTCTTCGCTCTGCCCCAATCACCACGCCTGAAC
>CAJBHN010000506.1 GCA_903952805.1 uncultured Myxococcales bacterium
GCTCGTAGCGCACCCGCAGGTCAAACATGAACAGGACCAGCATCAACCCCGACAACGGGATGACGGCGGCGTTGGTGACGACCTCGATGAGCCCAAAGGGCACGGCAAACCACAAGGGCAGTTGGGCCAGGCCGGGGAAGGCGCCGTCGGAGAAGCTCCAGCCGGTCAGCACCGCCACCACGAGGCGGGGCACGACAAAGAGGGACTGCAGGACGGCGCTGACGGCCAGCGCAATCAAGAACAGCACGCTCAAGCGGAAGCGGGGCGTCTCGGTGAAGGGCAGGCCCCGCGACGCCGTCAACGCCGACGAACGCCGCAAGGCCGCCAAGCCCCAAAGTCCCTCACAGATGACGACGGGGGCGTACAAGCTCCAGCGCAACGTCAGCACCAGGATCACCACCAGGCCCATGATGACGCCGGGGATGAAGCCCAGCAGCATCAGCGGCATGGTGTCGGTGGCGATGGCCGCGGCGATGCCGATGCCGGTGGGGACGCCGACGGCGACGACGAAGGCCAGCAGCACGGCCACCATGAACACCAGGCTGGTGACGACGAGGGGGCCGCCCCGGTGGGCCACCCGCAGCAGCGCATCCTTGGCCGACGCCGGCTGACCCGCGAAGGCCTGCTCTCCCACGGTGGTGACCGCGCCCGACAGCAGCTGTTGCATGCCAAAGGAGGCCGCCATGAAGCCGACGGTGGCGACGGCCTTGGGCAGCAGGCCAAGCATGGTTTCAACGGTGACGGCGGTGGGATCCTGCACCACGGTGCTGAGCCCGAGCATCAGGCTCTGGCCCACCTCGCGCAGCAGCAGGTCGGCGGCGCAGAAGGGCACGGCGACGCTGAAGATGACCGGAAAGGATCGACGCAGGACCGAGAGGGCATCAGAAATGATCTCGCCGGTGCTCCTGGGCTCATGGGCCTGATCGTCGAGAGGCCTGCCATTGCCAGGCAGGCTCAGGTCGACTGACAAAGAGGGCGCGAGTGTGCTCGGTGGGCGCATCGCCCGACGTTACACCAGCGCGCCGGCCTCGCGATCACCGTCGTCGGTCACGGTCCGAACCGCCGAGGCGGGAGACGGGCTGTCAGCGGCGACGAAACTGATACACGGAGTGATCCGTATGCCCCTGACAGGTGACCCGATGCCCAGCCGCCCCTCCAGCCGACCGACCACGATCTTCTCGACGCTGCTTCTGCTGGCCACGCTGTTGCTGTCGGGCGCCGCCCTTGCCGCCGGCGACGGCGTGGCCGACGACAGCCTGCCGGGGCAGCTCAAGGCCGCGCTGGGCGCCGGCAATTTGCTGGTGGCCATTTCCCTCGTGATGCTGGGCGGGCTGCTGACAGCGCTCTCGCCTTGCGTGTACCCGCTGATTCCCATCACGCTGTCCATTCTTGGGGCCCGTCAGTCGAGCTCGGCGCTGCGGGGCTTCCTGCTCGCGGCGACCTACGTGTCGGGAATGGTGGTCTTGTATACGACCCTCGGCGTGTCGTTTGCCTGGGCCGGCGTCCTCGCTGGCAGCGCGTTGCAGTCCCCCTTGATCACGATCGGCGTCGCGCTGTTTTGCATCGCCATGGCCACCAGCATGTTTGGCGCCTTCGAGATGGTGCTGCCCTCGGGCCTGCAAACCAAGCTCAGCCAGGCCGGCGGCGGCGGCTTCAAGGGCGCCTTCATCATGGGCCTGGTGGCCGGCATCATCGCGGCCCCCTGCACGGGCCCCGTGCTCAGCTTCGTGCTGACGCTGATTGCCCGCGAGCGCGACCTCGTGAAGGGCGGCACGCTGATGTTCTTTTACGCCCTCGGGATGGGGCTGCCGTTTCTGGTGCTGGGCACCTTCAGCCAGGCCATCGCCCGCATGCCCAAGAGCGGCAAATGGATGGAGACCGTCAAGAGTGTCTTTGGTCTGCTGATGCTCGGCGCCGGCCTCTACTACCTGATGCTCGGCATCCCGCAGGTCGCCCAGCTGTTCGCGCCCGTCGGCGCCCGCGGCCTCGTCGTCGGCCCCGCCCTCATCGCCGCCGGCATCGCCATCGGCGCCCTGCACCTGTCGTTCAAATACACGCCTGTCGTCGAGAAGGTCCGCAAGGGCATCGGCGTGGTGTTGGCCACCTTGGGCCTGGTGAGCTTCCTGGCGTGGACCAACGCGCCGGCCAAGCCCGTCGAAGGCGCCGGCACCATCACCTGGGTCAAGATCGGCGACCAGGCCGACGCGCTCATCCGCTTCGACCAGACCCTCGCCGACGCCAAGGCCAGGGGCTTGCCGGTCATGATCGACTTCGGCGCCGACTGGTGCATCGCCTGCAAGGAACTCGACAAGCTGACCTTTACCGACGTCGCCGTGCAGCACGAGGCCACTCGCTTCGTCACCATCAAGATCGACGCCACCAACGAAACCGACGGGCTCACGGCCATCCAGACCCGCTTTGGCGTCGTTGGCCTGCCCACCATCGCCTTCGTCGACAAGGAAGGCCGCTCCCTCGGCGACAACAAGGAGCCCCTGTTTCCGCCGGTGACTGGCTTCGTCGAAGCGCCCCGGTTCCTTGAGTATATGCGCCGCGTGCCCTGAACGACCTCGTCAGCCAGCAACGAC
>CAJBHN010000507.1 GCA_903952805.1 uncultured Myxococcales bacterium
CGCCGTCGCCGTCGCCGTCGTCGTCGTCGTCGTCGTCGTGGCCCCGGGTTTGGCGTCATCGCCCGCGAGGACGGCCGTCCCCAGCAGCAGGCAGCAGACGACAGCGGCCATCGTCGTTGGGAAGGTGACGTTCATGGGGCAAACCGATCGAAGTGACCGTCGTGGTCGTCCTCGTGGCAGGTGGCGCAGTCCGTCGGCACGGGTCGGTAGCGGGCGGTGGTCTTGTCGTCCTGGTCGACACCCTCGACGTGGATGGCGACGTGGCACTTCACGCAGGCGACGTCTTTGTGCTTGCCCTCAAGGACAAAGCGGGTTTGTGCCGGGTCGTCGTGGCGGAAGGTCGTGGGCTTGAAGCCCGTCGGTTGGTGGCAGCGGGCACAGTCGGTGGTGTCACCGTCGGCAGGTCGGCGCAGCTGCCCCACGTGTTCGTCGCTGTGACAGCTGGCGCACTGCAGGGCCATGGGTCGATAGCGAACCACGGGCGCCTTGCTCTTCGTCTTCTTGGTGGCCGGTTCCGTCAGGTGGCAGCGACTGCAGGCGACGTCCTTGTGCTTGCCCACCAGGGGGAAGCGGCTGTCGTCGTGGTTGAAGCGTTCCTGCCGGAAGCTGCTCGTCTGGTGGCAACTGTTGCAGCCCCGTTGCTTGATGCGGTCGTCGAATTGTCCGGCGTGGGGGTCGTCGTGGCAGGACTCGCAGCGCACGGTGTCGGCGTTGAAGTCGGCATGATGGTCGTCGACGCTGTCAGCACGATTGACGACGCTGGCCTTGTCGTCACCGGGAGGCAGGTTCAGCCGCTTGAGACCGGGCAGCTTGAGTCGCGCCGACGAGACCAGCAGTTGCCGCCGTTGCCGCTGGAGCTTGGCGCGGACGGTCTGAGGCACGCGACGGGCGAGTTTGTCGTCGACGGTATGGCACCCCGTGCAGGAGACGGCCTGATGGGCTCCCTGGAGGGAAAACGCCGTCTGCTGATGGGCCACGGCGTCGTACAACACGGGCACGAAGCCGTTGACCGTGTGGCAGCGCTCGCAGGCCACGACACCGGTCTTTGGGTCCACGGCGAGTTGGGCCACGTGGGCGTCGATGTGGCAGTCGGCGCACTGCCCGTGCCGCAGACCCTTGAACACCGCCTTCTCGCCGGCAAAGGGGCCGTGGCAGGACTTGCAGGCGACGCTGGTGTGACTGCCTCGCAGCGGGAATTTGGTCTTGTCGTGAAAGCCGAAGTCCTCGGCGGATTGCAGGATCTGTTGCCAGCCGGCTGTCGAGTGGCACTGGGTGCAATTGCGGCCAAACGCGCCCCGGTGGACGTCTTCATGGCAGTCGACGCAGCTTTGGTGGGGGAGGTCGTTCATTTGCAAATACGTGCGCGCCGCCGGCGCTGGAAACGCCGTGCCTGGGGTCTTGTCGTCGGTGATGGTCATGTGACACTTGGCGCAGTCGACCTTTTTGTGCAGGCCCGTCAGGGGAAAATCCGCCATCGCCTGGTTGTTGTGGTTGAACAGCTTGGCGGGTTTGAAGCCCTCGGGGGTATGGCAGGTCGCGCAGGCGTTGCCTGGTTTGCCGCCGTGGGCGTCGCTGCGGTGCTCGTCGAAGTGACAGGCGGCGCACGTCGACGGCAGACCCAGAAAGGTCTCACGCCCTTTTTTCTGCTGCAGTTCGCGGGCGTCGTCGTCCACGATTCGCTTTTGTTGGTGGCAGTCGCGGCAGTCGGCTTTCTTGTGCTTGCCAACCAGGGGCCACGAGGTCAGCGCATGGCTGAAGCCCCGTTGCCCGGCTGGCCACTCCACGATGGCGGCGGCCACCCCTCGATGCTCCCGATGACATTCCGCACACACCTGCGCGCCAAGGCGTCCGTGGTAGCCGTCGCCCCGCTGACGACGAACATTGATCTCCTTGTGGCACTCGAGGCATCGCCCGTTGTCGTGCTGGGTGTCATCGCCGTGGCAGCGCTTGCAGTTGCCGATGCCTTCCAGTTCGGTGTGGCTCTTGGACAATGGACCGGGTGAAAAGACCTGGGCGTGTGCTTCTCCTGCGAACCCCAGGGCGAGAGCGACGACGACAACGACTGCGCTGGCGAAACTGACGGGGTTGCTCATGCACCACCGATGCGTCCAAAGCCCAGCCACAAGGACACGCCCACGTGCGCGGTGATGAGCACCACCATGAAGACCGCCAACACCACGTGAATGACGAGCCAGCCCCGGAAGAAGCGTTTGAGGCTGCCGTAGAAGGCTTCCTGGACGCGACCACGGGCGACCCCGACGAGGCCGTCGCGAAACGATGCGAAGGCGTGGCCGTCGCTGGGAAAGTATGGCCGCGATTGCTCGACCTCTTGACGCAGACGCCGCTCGGCCGCCGTCGCCTGCAGCAGCACCCGAAACACGTTTGTCTTGGGCGGCGGCGCGTTGATGCGGTGAAACAGCGAGCGGACGACCTCGGCGTTGGTGGCTTCGACCAGTCGCGGTTCGAGTTGGCGTTCGAGGGCTTTCAGTTGCGCGCGCACTTCGGACAACTCAAGGATTTTGCCCGCCTGCGCGGGCACGAGCCCAAAGAGAAATCGGCCAAAGACACCCGTACCCACGACGACGCCCAGCGAGACCCACGTCCAGACCGCCAGCAGGTTGTTGACGAGGAAAGCGGCGTGAAATGCGACAATCAGTGGGCTCATGACGCCGACGAACATGTGAAACGTCAGCCAACTGCGAATGGTCGAGGTGCCCTTGAGCAGCGTCCAACGTTTGCGCAGGGGATACAGGAACGTGGCCAACATGAAGACGGTCGCGACCACGCCGACGCTGTGTCCCCAAATGCCGGCGGGCCGAAGCATTTCGTGGACCATTTGCTCCCGCCGATCTTCAAACGGCAGGAGGTAGTATTCGCCGCCGACGAGGAACAGGCTGGTGAGAATCAAGCCACCGAGGGCGAACAGGCCGATGGCCAGTCGTCGACGGGTGCGGGCCTCGACCTCGGCTTTGCTGGGCAAGCGCTGGGGGTTCTTGTCTCCCGCCGCCGCCGCCGATTTTTCCTGGCCCGTGTAGCGCTTCATGGAGACGCCGACGGCCTTCAAAAACGCCGTGGGGACCTCGCCACCGGCGGAGACAATCACGATGTCGTTTTTCAAGACCCCGGGCTTGCCGTCTTTGGTCTTGAGCCTGACCAACGTGTCTTCAATCGCTGTGACTTCGGTGCTCAGCAGGGGGCGGATGCGCTCCTGTTGGATGAGCGAATCAATGAGTTCGCGGTTGCGCGCCTTGGCGCGAGAAAAGTTCTCCTGGCGGTAGCTGATGGAGACCTTGGCGGTGCTCTCCTCGGCGAGTTGGATGGCGGCCTCGACGGCGGAGTCACCACCACCGACGACGAGGACTCGCTTGCCATGGAATTGCTCGGGGTCGATGAGGCGGTAGGTGACCTTGGCGCTGTCTTCGCCGACCACGCCGAGTTTTCGAGGGCTGCCACGCAGCCCGATGGCGAGCACAACGGCGCGGGCGCGGACCTTGGTGCCCCGCTCGGTACCCACGACGAAGTCACCAGCTTTTCCGTCGATGCTGGTGACCCGCTGTCCCTCGTCGATGGTGACATTGGCGGCCTTGAGGACGGCCTGCAGCTCCGTCAGCAGTTCCTCTTTGGACAACAGGGAGCGGCCGAAGCGACCATAAAACGGCAACTCGACGGCCTCGCTCATGACCACCTTGCCGCGCGGATAGTGGGCGATGCAGCCGCCCAGGCTTTCCTGCTCGAGCACCCGGGACACCAGCCCCTGTTCCTTGAGTGACACGGCGGCGGCGATGCCGGCGGGGCCGCCGCCGACGACGACGACATCGACCACGTCGGCGTCGGTCGCCGTACTCTTCTTCAAGCGTTTGCCGATGGCGCGGCCGACGTCGGTGCCTTGCCGCAACGCGTTTTTGATCAGGCCCATGCCACCGAGTTCGCCGACGATGAAGACTCCCGGGCGGCTCGACTCAAAGAGTTCGTCGGTCTCGGGCAAGTCGACGCCACGCTCGGCGCTACCAAACACCAGCCGAATGGCGCCGACGGGGCATTCGATGGCGCAGCGGGCGTGGCCGATGCAGTGGGCGCCTTCGATCAAGGTGGCGACCCCGTCGACGACGCCGATGATGTCACCCTCCGGGCACGCCTTGATGCATGAGAAGCTGCCAATGCACAAATTGGCGTCGATGACGGGGTGCAGCGACTGCGGAATATGCTGACCCTCGGCGACGGCGAGGGCGAGAGACGACACGCCACGTCGGGAGTCCGCACGTCGACGCAGCAGCAGCACCCCGACCATCACCAGGATGACGAGGGAAACGAGGCTGGACAGGAGAGCGCTTTCGACCATGACGTCAGGGTGCCTTTATCGAGCTGGCGTCGTGGTGGCCAGCCATCAGCACCGCGACGCTGATGACGACGCCCGCCATGCCGTTGATGGACACACCTGCCAGGGGGATGAGCAAGTCATTCCGAATGATCATTGAATACTGACCACGTCCAACAGGAGGGCGCCAAGCGCCTCACGAGCGACGCGAGTGGGAACCACGCCGCCCCGGGGCCCGA
>CAJBHN010000508.1 GCA_903952805.1 uncultured Myxococcales bacterium
GGGCCGCAGGCATCGCCAGGACCGCGCCAAACGGGCAGCCAAGGGCTTTGGAGAAGCAGACCTGCACGGTCGTGGCGCCGCGCACCAAACGCGCCACGGGCAGCCCCAGGGCCTCCGCGGCGTTCCACAAGCGGGCGCCGTCGATGTGCACCGCGAGCCCACTGTGTGCGCAGAAGTCGTACACGCTGTCGAGGAGATCGACCGGCCAGACGGTGCCGCCGCCGGCGTTGCTGGTGTTTTCGACCACGACGCAGCGGGAGCGGGGATGGTGGGGGTCGTCGGCGCGGATGGCGTCGCGGATGTCGTCGACGCTGAACAGGCCGCGGGGCGTGTCGAGCAGGTAGGGCTGGGCCCGGGCGATGAGGCTGGTGCCGCCACCTTCGTAGTGCACGACGTGGGCCGTCCGGTGGGCGATGACCTCGCCGCCGCTTTCGACGTGCAGCGCCAGCGCAATCTGATTGGCCATGGTCGCCGACGGCAAAAACAGCGCTCGTTCTTTGCCGAGCAGGGCAGCCACGCGTGCTTCCAGGGCCAGCGTCGTCGGATCTTCGCCTTTTTGCTCGTCACCAAGCTCCGCTGAGGCCATGGCGGCCAGCATGGCGGCGGAAGGGCGGGTGGCGGTGTCGCTGCCGAGGTCGATGAGTCCCATGAGACGCTTGTCGCTCGAACAGCCGCAACGGGCAAACGGGTAAGGGCAGTGGTCTGCTGAAAAATGCAGGAGTGGCGACGTCAGCGAGTTCGCCGACGCCGCCACCGTGTCCCGGGCCGCCGTACCAGGTCTGCTACATGTTGACGCGTTGTGAGCTGTCAACGCTGCCGTCGGGACGCAGGTAGATTTCGCGATCGCCCTTGGTGTTGAGGGCCGCTCCCACCATGCCCTCGCGTTCCATGCGGTCGACGATCCGGGCCGCCCGCTGATAGCCGATGTTGAGCATGCGCTGCACAAATGACGTCGAGCATTTCTTGGTGCGCGCCACCAGGGCGATGGCCTCGTCGTAGCGGGCGTCCCTGGGCTCGTTGCTGAAGTCCTCGACCGAGCCGCCTTCGTCGTCGCCGTCATCCTGGTAGGTGAGGATGTCCATGTTGTAGTCGGGCTTGCCCTGCTGCTTGAGGAAGTCCACGACGCGGTGGAGCTCTTTCTCCGAGATGAAGGCGCCGTGCACGCGCAGCACGTTGCTGGTTCCGGGAGGCATGAAGAGCATGTCGCCGCGGCCGAGGAGTTTCTCGGCGCCGGGCTGGTTGATGATGGTCTTGCTGTCGTGGTTGGAGGCCAGGCGGAAGCCCATGCGCACGGGGAAGTTGGCCTTGATGACGCCGGTGATGACGTCGACCGACGGACGCTGGGTCGCGAGCATCACATGGATGCCGGCGGCGCGCGCCTTCTGGGCGATGCGCATCACGTAGCCTTCGACGTCTTTGCCGGCGACGGCGATGAGGTCGGCGTATTCGTCGATGATGACGACGATGAACGGCATCTTGCCCAGGCGCTTGCCGTCCTTGTCGAACAGGCCGGTCTTGACTCCACCACCGGGTTCGTTGGCGTCGGCCTCGAGGACACGGTCGTTGAAACCCTTGAGATCGCGCACGCCCATGTCGCTCAGCAACTGATACCGGCGCTCCATCTCGGCGACGCACCATTTCAGCGCGACCGCAGCCTTCTTGCTGTCGATGATCGGGGGCAACAGCAGGTGCGGAATGCCATCGTAGATGGACAGCTCGAGCATCTTGGGGTCGATCATCATGAAGCGCACGTCTTCAGGGGTCGACCGGTAAAGAATCGAGCAAATCATGGCGTTGACCGACACCGACTTGCCCGAGCCAGTGGTGCCCGAGATGAGGACGTGGGGCATGTCGGCGAGGTTGGCGTAGTAGCTCTTGCCCTCGATGTCCTTGCCCAGGGCCATCATCAACTTCTCATCACGCTTCTTGAATTGCGGGTCGGCGATGATCTCCTTCATGTAGACGGTTTCCCGTTTCTCGTTGGGGATCTCGATGCCCACCGCACCTTTGCCGGGGATGGGAGCGACGATGCGGACGTGGACGGCTTCCATCGCCATGGCAATGTCGTCGGACAGCGCGGAAATCTTGCTGACCTTGATGCCGGGAGCGGGCACGAACTCGTAGGTCGTGACGACAGGACCGGGGCGAATTTCGCGCACGCGTCCTTCAATGCCGAAGTCCATGAACTTCGCCACCAGCTTGTCGGCCTGGGCTCGCAGTTTACCCTCGTCGAGGGGCTCGAGGACCGGGGCGTCGTAGTCGAGCAGATTCAGCGGCGGCAGCATGAATTCGCGCTTGGCGGCGACCTGCGTTTGGACGTGGTGCTTGACCTCGTCCATGCGTTCGGCCTCGGCCACCAGGGTGGCGGCGTCGGCTTCGCGCTCAATAATCTTCAACTCGTCGTCGAGGATCATCGACGGCACGGGCTGCAGAATCTCTGGCTGCAGGGCCTTGTGGCGGCGGGCCATGGCGTCAGCCAACGACACCACGCTGCCGTCGTCGATGGCCCGAGCCCAGGGCGGGTCGGTCTGGACCACCGTGGCAGACTCAAACGTGGGCTCGTCAGCCGCAGACGGCGGCACAACCGTGGCGTCGGCAGCGGCAGCCCTGGTCAGAGGCGTGGCGATGGGCTCACCCACCACTGGCAGGGCGGGCAAGCGGGCCTCGCGGCCGGTCACCA
>CAJBHN010000509.1 GCA_903952805.1 uncultured Myxococcales bacterium
CCCAACCCCGTCAGGCCTCGTCGCAGGGAGAATGCCATGTCCTTGAAAAGACTCATGTTCATCGCATTGATCGCCGCCGCAGCCGCCGCCACCGGCTGCGTCGAAGAATGCAGCCTGGACGAGGACGACTGCGACGACGGACGCGTTTGCCGAAAGATTGACAACGGTAGCGCCAGCTACTGCGTCAGTGCGGGCGAGGGCGAGGGCGAGGGTGAAGGTGAAGGCGAAGGTGAAGGCGAAGGTGAAGGCGAAGGTGAGGGCGAAGGTGAAGGTGAAGGTGAAGGTGAAGGTGAGGGCGAAGTCGAGGGCGTCGCGCGGGTGGCCTTCTTTGACGACCTGGGCGTCGAAGTTGCCGGGCCGCTGGTCTACATTGCGGGTCGAACGCTGACGGTGAAGGCGTTCGACGGCGGCGACGCCGTGCTCTCTACAGTGTTTTGTACCGAGGACACTGTCGTCATCAACCAGCCGACGGCCACGCCCGCCACGCCCGACAGCACCGTGACGGTGAAGTGTTCGACGATTTCCGTCGACGACAACGCGGGCATTCAAGGCTCGCTGGGGCTGCGGCCCCTCGCGGCGTCGGCGATCAACAATCCGGCCAACATCGCATCGTCGGAGTTGCAGACGACGACCGCCGCGTCACTGGTGGCGACCACAGCCGGCGCAGCGTGCGATTTTCTCACCCGACCCGCCCGTGCTGGCGGAGCAGTCACAGTGCACTGCATCCGTGAGGGTGCTGCGCTCTCTGTCGACGTCAATATTGACATCGAGGTGCCCGTTAAGGTGTCGTCGACAACGCTGGCATTGTCGGGCCAGACCCTCGTCGCCCGGGTAACGCAGGCAGCGGCGACGTCATGCGCCGTGTCGTGCGGCGTCGGGCCAACGTCGTCCAGCGTCGTGGTCACCGCCGACGGCGTCGTTGACGTCGCGTTCCCGGCGAACCTGGCGGACGGCGCGGCATCATGCAGCGTGGCCTGTGCCGGGTCTGCTGCGGGCCCAGAGGCAAGCGAATTTTCGGTGTTCAAGGGAACGGTCACCCAGCAGTTGGAGCTCGCCGATGTGTCCGGCGGCGTGCAGGCCCTGATCGGCAGCATTGGCCCCATCAACCCGACTGCATTCAACCTGGGCAACCCAGGCGTCTTCGAAGTCATGACCGGCAGCATCAACGTGCAGTGCGGTGGTACGTCCCAGTTGGCGTCCGTTCGGGCCCAGGCCCTGCGCGAGATCGGTGGCGACGTCATCGTGAACGACTGCGACGACGCCGGGTTCGACGTGCTGCTGGGCGCATTGACGAATGTCGGCGGCGGGCTTCAGGTGCAGAACAACAACGCAATGAACACGTTGAGCCTCACGGCGCTCCAAAGCGTCGGCGGCGGGCTGACCATCAGCACGAACGAAAAGCTGGTAGCGGTCGAGATGGCGACGCTTCGGTCCATCGGAAGTGCGGGTGGGCCGGTTGATGACTTCACGTTCGAACGAAATGCGACGACGGCGGCGGTAGGGGCGCGGGTCCGCGTTGACCTGCCAGTGACCGGAGTGCGCCTGTTTGGTCGTGCTCGTATTCTTGAGAATCGTCGTCTTGACATCGCGACAGCTCAATCGATCGCCGACCGTTTCACTGCAGACACGGCCCCGTTGCTGGCAGACAACAGCTTGTGAACGGCGCTGTTGCCGCGTTGGCGCTGGCGCGCGATGTCGATTCTCTGTCGAGGGAGTTGTTGATGAACAAAACAAATACAGTCGGGGCTTTGCTCTGGGCCGTGCTGGTCACGACAGGGTGCGCCGAATCCGAGTTGCCCGCCGAAGGTGGGGGCGAAGGCGAGGGCGAGGGTGCGCGCGAAGGCGAAGGCGAAGGCGAAGGTGAGGGCGAGGGCGAGGGCGAAGGCGTCGCCAGCGTTGGCTTCTTTGTGGATGGCGCGCCGGTCGACGGAACGTTTCTGGTGTTTTCTGCCGACGTCGTCGTGGAGATTCAAGGATTGGCCGCCGACGGCAGCATCGTCTTGGGAGCAACGTGCGTCCCTGCGTCAATCGCTGAGCCTGCTCCGACAGTGACGACTCCTGACCGAACCGTGTCGGCGAACTGCTCCACCAGGGCTTCGGTGCCTGGCGTCGCGGGCACGATTGAACTGCTGCCCATTGCTGCGGCAGCAATCCCTGACGCAGGTCCGTTTGATGCGCCTGTTGAACCCGCCGACGTGGTCACCTCGACGGCTGGCTCCGTTGAGCAGCCTGTGACCTGCGCATTCGAACCGTCGCTCCCTGACCGGCGCAGCGTTCCCGATGCGCAGGTGGTCTGCAGCCGCGGCTCGCCCGAAGCCTCGCAGGTATCGGTGCCGGTGGCGGTGGGGGTCGTCGTGAACCCGACCATCGTGAACGTGACCAGCCGCCTCGAAGCCGGGGTTGCGAATGTCAACATCGAACAGTTCGCGGCGACCTCATGCTCGTTGACGTGCGGTGGCCAGGTTTCCTCCGCCAGTGTCGGCAGCAACGGCACAGTGTCCCTTGCGCTGCCTGCTGGGTTCTCCGCTGGGGCGTCGTCGTGCGTTCCGTCATGCAGCGGCGCTGATGCACTTGTGGCCGAAGGTCGGCCAGTGCTTGTTCATCGCGGCGACATCACTACGGCCGCAGTTTCCCTCACTCCTGCCGAAATCGTGGTTGGCAACGTCACCCTCGTGTCTGATCTCGACGGGGAGATTGGCGCTGCCGCACTCACGGTCGTCCAGGGGCAGGTGACGCTCACAGACCAGGCAGGCGGTGTGGTCACGTACGTCTTCCCTGAGTTGCGAGAGGTCAGCGGAGCACTCAAGATCGAGGGCAACGTTGGCCTTCAGGGGCTCAATGCCGACGTCGGCGCCGAGCGGGCCCAAGCGTTTCCCGAGCTGCGATCAGTTGGCAGCCTGCTGGTGATTGGGAACACCGGGCTGACGAACCTTGGCAGCGCGACCGACGCCGCAGGCGAGGGAGCGCTGCCGTCGCTGACGACCGTCTCGGGGAACCTCGAGGTCGTCGGCAACGCCACACTCGCTACGCTCGCGCTGCCGTCGC
>CAJBHN010000510.1 GCA_903952805.1 uncultured Myxococcales bacterium
CTGGCCGTGCTGGGCGCCGCTCACCGGCTCCGCCCCGAGGTCCTCACCAAGAGCGGCCTGATGCTCGGCCTCGGCGAAGACGACGACGAAATCCTCGACGCCCTCATCGACCTGCGCGACGTCGGCACCGACATCGTCACCCTCGGCCAATACCTGCGTCCCTCCCAACGGCACCTGCCCGTCGCGCGCTACGTCACCCCCGACACCTTCAAAAGCCTCGGCGACGACGCCCGCACCCTCGGCTTCGTCGTCGCCTCGGGCCCGCTGGTGCGCTCGTCATATCGGGCGGCGGCCCTGTCACAATCTGCTCGACGGGCGCGCAGCAACGAACGCGTCAGCCAAACAAGAAGGCCTTGAGACGCTGCAGCATCGTTGAGGTCTGCACGGTGGTGTCGACGCGTTCGTCGACGGCCCTCGCCGGCAGCGAACCATCGCCGGGACCATTGAGCGGCGTCGGCAGCGTCGTCGTCCGCGACATGATGGGCACGGCCCGGGTATGGCCGATATGCCAGTCGGTGGGCCGATGCCGCTGCCCCTCGGGGACGACCAGGGAGCCAACGAAGTCGCCCCTGGCGTAGACCTTGTCGATCTCGCGCTTGGCGGCGACGAGGTCGGCGTCGCTGATCACACCGTTGCTGGTGGCCTTGTAAAACTGGACCGTGACCCGCACGGGGAAGCGCGGGTCACGCACAAGTTTGAGGTCGCGACCCTCGCTGAAGTCGCCGAGGTCGTCGCCATGGCCCAAGATGGCCTGTTCGACGTCGCTGCGGCCGCGGCCCGCCCCGCCGCCGGCGTCACCCATGCCCGCTCCCGACAGGTCGCTGTCGCTTGTGCTCTTGCTCGGCGGCGCCGGCTTCATCGGCGGTCCAGCAACGCCGCCGCCGCCGGCCCCCGTGCCCATCGCTCCCAGGCCGCCAAGGCCGCCAAGGCCGAAGGAGCCATAGCCGACGCCAGAGCCGGAGCCGTACGACGGCTGGCGGACCTTGAGGGGCACCTGCACGATGAGCATCATGTCGGCGCCGTCGTCGAGGGCCCCGGCATCCTGCTCGGTGGCCTGGCCGGCCTCGATGCGTTCTGTGACGTCGCTTTTGCGCTCGGCGGTCAGCGTCGCTTTTTGGCCCTTGTTGTTGAAGAACAGCTGCTGGCCGCTGCCGTCCCGGGTGGCATCGCGGCCGCTGTTGTCGATGGCCACCACCGACGTGCCCTGGCGGGTCACGAGCAGCGTCAGCACGGCGGGGTTTCGGGCCGACGATTGGTAGTTGAAGATCACGGGGGTGAACTCGATCTTGCCCTGTCGGGGAATCGGCACGAACACATGTTGGGCCGACACCAGCATATGGCTGTCACGAGGGGCCGAGAGGTCGCCGCTGCCGCGAATGCTGTCGGGGTTGGACACATACTCCCGCAGGTTCTTGAGCAGCTCCGACAGGGGCACGCTGACGATCTGGGCCCCGGCACTCTGGTTGCCGACCTTGACCCATAGCTTGTCGGCGGCGATGTCGGCGGTCTTGTCGCTGAAGTTCGGGTGCCGCAGCACGGGCAGCAGGCGGTTGCGAAAGCGGGTCCCGCGGCCGTCGACGGGCTCGCGCACCTGCAGCGTGACATCAGAAATATTGGGACCCACCGATGAGCCCTGGTAGCGGCCCGTGTCCTCCCACAGCACATTCAACACGTTCAGGCCATGACGGCGAGCCCGCGACTGCATGGCGCCACTGTCGGGCAGGCGCACCACCTGGCGAATGGTCTGGCGCAGGGCCTTGAGCGTCTCAGCATCCATCGTCGTGTCATCGCCAGCGACAACGGCGGCGACGGCGGCGCTGGCTGGTGACGTTGACGTGGCCAGCAGTGGCTGGGCTCCGACGAAGGAGGCGGTGCAGACGAGGGCGAGGGCGGTGGCGCGCTGGATGTTCTTCACGGGGCTGTGAACGCGGCCGAGGCCGGAAGGTTCTCAGGCCGGGTCGGTGATCACCCTCTGCGGATCACGCGGATCGCCGCACTTTCCCCTACATGTGCGAGTGCTCTGCCGATGGACGCCCATCAAGAAAGTGTCTCAATACGATCACGTCTACGCGCCGGTTTGCGCCTCGTTGTGCTTCTACACACTCTACAACGATGGCCGTCGTGTGCTTCTCTGCAGGATCTCCGTCCGCCACCATTGGTGGTGGTGATGTGATCACCACCGTTGGCGCCGGCTTCACCCACGTCGCCAGGTTGATCGAAGCGCGGGCGCGCGTCGCTGTCCCCAGCACGGGGCCGACGAGCCTTGTGGCAGCTCGTGGTCGTCAAGTCGGAGTGACCCACCTGTGATGAACCGTTGTCTGCTCACGCTCGCCATTGTGGCCATCACCACGCTCTCTGCGTGCCCCGTCGTTGTGCCCCCGATCGACATCGATTGCAGCACCGACCGCGACTGTGGCGCGGGCGAGCGCTGCTTGCTCGGCTCCTGTCTGCTCGTGGCCGGAGGAGAAGGCGAAGGCGAGGGTGAAGGCGAGGGTGAAGGCGA
>CAJBHN010000511.1 GCA_903952805.1 uncultured Myxococcales bacterium
AGCGACGACAGCGACGACAGCGACGACGACGACGACGACGACGATAGTGACGACGACGACGACGACGACGCTGACTTTCGGGGCTGCCGCGCAGCGCCACGCCGAGCTGGCTGCGCGCGAGGTCGTCCTCGTCGTCGACGTGGCCGAGCTGGCGGGCGCCTGGGAGCAGGCCCTGGCCGATGCCGTCGCCACCGTTCGAGCGCGAGCCACCGTGCTTGGGGTCCATGGTGACGACGCTGAAGACGGTCTGCGCGCCACCGTGCACAACGCGCTGGTGAGTTTGGTGAACCGCCTGGATCTCAGCGCCGTCGACACCGCCACCCTGCCGGCTGGCATGCAGCGGGCCATCGACGACGTCCGCTCACAGCGGATGGATGCGTTGGAAATCACGGTGGCCGCCTGGCGGCTCCGGCTGCAAGACGCGATCGACCGCCAGCCCATCGACGAACTGCGGGAATGGACCGCGCTGCGCCGCTTGGGTGGCGCCGTCGCGCGCACGGGCAGCAATGGCGCGTGGCTCGCGCACGAAGCCAGTCAATGGGTCGTGTGCGAACTGGCGGTTCGGCTCTGGAATGTGCGGCGGGAGCATCGCCTGGCCAACGCGATATTCCGGAGCCTCCTCGACGACGCCACCCGTGTTGGTGACACCCGGGGCGCGGAAACCCAACGCGCGAACATTGCCTGCGGCCCTTGAGGCGACTTCGACTACTTCGGCTTTTTCTTCGCCGGCTTCAGCAATTTGAGTCGCTTCTTGGCCTCAGCCACCAGCGGACTCTTGGGATGTTTGGTCTGGAGCTCGTCGTAAAAAACGCGGGCCTCGTCTTCAAAGCCGAGCTGCTCAAAGCTCAGGCCGATCTTGAACAAGGCCCCATCGGCCTTGCCGCTGTTGGGCGTCTCGAGGACGCGCTGGTAGGACAAAATCGCCTGCTTGTAGGCCTTTTCTTTCGCCACCTTGTCGGCCGCGGCGCCGCCCAGCTGGTAGTAGCTCTCGGCCTTCCAGAAAGCGGCGTTGTCGACGAGCTCGCCCTTGTGTCGCTGCAGAAAAATCTCAAACGCCTCGGCGGACTCTGAGAACTTCTTGTCGTCAAAGAAGCGCTTGGCGAAGGCGTAGTGCTCTTTGGCGTCAGCGGGGACGTCTTGGCCATCCACCTGGGTCGGCCGCGACGGGTCATCCTGCTTGGGCGCCGTCGCCGCCGTCGCCACCGACACCGGCGGACGGGCGAGAATCGATTCCACACTGGCCCGCTGTTGCCCCAGTTCGTGCCGTGCTTCTTCCAGGTCGCCACGGAGGCTCTGAACCTCAGCGACAAGCTTTTCAATCTGGACGCCGCCGTCGGCGTCGGACTGACGCAACACCGACAAGGTCGTTTCAAGCTCAGCGACGCGGGACGCCAGTCGAGAGACCTGGTCGCGTTGGGCGCGAGCCTCGGCGACCTCGGTCTGCAAATTGGCCGTCTCATCCTTGAGCGCGTTGATGTCCTGGCGCAGTGCATCGCCTTCGGACCGGGTGACGACGCAGGCCGGGCTGAAAGCCAGGGCCGCAGCCAACAACATCACCGACGAGGGGACCCGCATCATGGCATCAGCTCCAGGGGGCGACGGTGGCGCAGGCGTCGCCGTCGACTTGGCCGTCAAGGACTTCACAACCTCTGCGGTGGGCGCGCGACATCAGGACCGCGCGGCCAGCTCAGCGTCACTGCTTGACGACAAGTTCGGCGCGGCGGTTCTCGGCCCAGGCCTCTTCGCTGGAGCCGGAGTTGACGGGCTTCTCTTCGCCGTAGGAGACCACTTTGATGCGGTTGTCTTCGACGCCCAGGGCCGTCAGGTACTTGCGAGCGCTCTTGGCGCGGTTCTCGCCGAGAGAGAGGTTGTATTCGGGGGTGCCGCGCTCGTCACAGTGACCCTCGATGTTGAGGCGCCAGGCGCCGTTCTTCTTCATGCACTTGGCGAGGGTGTCGAGGCGCGAACGAGCGTCGGGACGCAGATCGGCCGCGTTGAAGTCGAAGCTGATTCGGCTGGCGGTCTGGCAGTCAAGTGCACCATCGGTGGGCGTGGTGGTCTTGCCGTTCGCGTCGACGGTGCTGCTGGATTTGCAGCGACCCTTCTCACACGTGCCGCCCGTGCCGCAGGCATCGTTGGCGGTGCACTGGGCCTTCACGCAGACGCTGGCCTCACAAATGCTGCCGTCGCCGCACTGCTCGTCGCCGGCGCACGCCTGCTCGCAACGACCGCGGTTGCAGCTCTCGCCGGCGCCGCAGTGGCTGTCTTTCGCGCACTCCTGGCATTGACCCAGCAGGCAATACTCATCGACCTCGCCGCCATCTTTGTTCTTCTTGCACTGGGAGTCGTTTTCGCACTTGGGATACTCAGGCCCCGGACATCCCAGAACCACCAGGGCGGTGGCGGCGAGAAAAGCAATCAGCAAAACACGGTCGAGGCGCATCGAACACTCCTGAATACGGTCGGACAACGCGGCGAACGCTAGGGTCAGACTGCCGACGACGCAAGCGCCTTTTCGGGTTCGCAGCGCCATCTGCCGCAGGCGCGTTCGAAACGCATATTGCCTGTGCCTGATTCCTGGGGCTGCGACTTGCCGGACCATGGCTGCTCCAGTACCTGCTGGGAGCCCCATGCAATCGTCTCCCCCCGTCACGTCGCCTGCATCCAGCGTCTATACCGACGACCCCGGTCGGTCGGGCGTGCTGGAGTGGACCCTGATCCGTCGCATTGTTGCGCTCGGCTTGCCCGTCATCATCGGCATGATGACCCAGACGTTGATCAATCAGATTGACGGCATGTTCATTGGCCGCCTGCCCGAAAACGAAGCGGTCCCCGGTCACGCAGCCATGGGGCCGTCGCTGATTCTGCTGTGGGCGTTTGGTGGGTTTCTCTCGGCCATCTCGGTGGGAACCCAGACCCTCACGGCCCGACGCGTCGGCGAAGGCGATTTCCCAGGCGCTGGCCGCGTGCTCAGCAATTCCGTGGTCTTGGCGGTGGGGAGTTCGGTGTTGGCGACGGTGGCGGCCATTGCCCTGGTGCCCACGCTTTTTCCCCTGATGCACCAAGACCCGGTCGTGCAGCGTATCGGCATCGACTTCTGTCAGATTCGCTTTCTGGGCATCTTGCCGATGGTGGTCACCGCCAGCATTAAATCGTTTTACGACGGTCTGGGCCGCACCCATATCCACATGACGGTGGCCATCGCCATGAACGTCATCATCTTCGGCATGTGTTGGGTGCTGGTATTCGGCAACCTTGGCTTCGCTCCCATGGGCGTCAACGGTGCCGGCTGGGCCGCTGTGTTGTCGTCGAGCGCGGGCATGATCATGCTCATGGTCTACGCGATGAATGCCACCGACCGCAGCCGGTTCCAGCCGCTGCGACTGCGAAACCTCGACCGCGCCATCGCCAAGAGCATCTCGGTACTGTCGGTATTCTCGGGCTTTGCCACCGTCGTCGTGATGACAGGCTTTGCGCTGTTTCTGCGCATCCCCGCCTATCTTGACGCCCAACAAGGGGCGCATGGCACCAATGCCGCCGCCGCCTGGGACGTCATCACCATCATGATGGTGGTGTTCATGACCTGCATCGCCTTTGGCACGTCGACAGCGACCCTGGTGGCCCAGTCCCTCGGCGCCAAGAAGCCCGACCTGGCCAGCCGGTATGGCTGGCAAAGTGTGCTGCTCATCGTGATGGTCATGAGCGTTCTGGGCGCTGTGGTGTTTTCGTTCCCCGAAGAGCTGCTGCGACTTTTTCTGCCCAGGCAAGACGGCAAGGTCGAACTGCTGAAGGATGCGGCCGTCGCCATCGCGATCCCGTCGCTGCGCTTTACGGGGTTGCTCGCCCCCATCGCCGCTGCCGCGTTGGTGCTCACCCAGGCGTTGTACGGCGCCGGCGAGAGCCGCTTCGTCGCGTTCGTCGAGGCGGGCCTGCATTTCTTCTGCCTCGTGCCCCTGTCGTATGTTTTCGCGGTGCCGATGGGCCTTGGTCTGCTCGGCTGCTGGTATGCGACCGCCATCTATGGGCTGCTGTTGTTGGCGGCGACCGCCTGGCGCTTCGCCGCTGGCCATTGGAAGGCCACGGTCCTGTAAGCAACCGACGGCGGGAAGGCGGGCGACCGCCGACGTTCAGGAAGGCAACGGGGCGCCTGAGCCGTCGAAGCTCAACACCCTGTCGTCGAGCAACACCTGCACGCGATCGACGCGGCTGCCGTCGAAACGAATCGAGGCCACCAGTGAGCGCAGGCCGTCGTCGTCGAGAGCGTTCATGCTCGGGTTGTTGCGCACATCGAGATGGACCACACCAACCATGCCCGCTGGGGCCCCAAGCAGCTGCTCGGCCGCCTTCTTGAGCGACGGCGCCAGGTGGGGCGAGAGCACGCGCTTGTGCTGGTAGG